>JAYUSC010000139.1:0-2110 GCA_043755885.1 Pseudanabaena sp.
TCCTTGCAGATTCAGATAGGAATTAATATTATCTGACGGCCAGAAGTTAATCCCAAAGATCTGCTCATTCGGACTACCTAAGCGATCGATCCGTCCCATCCGCTGAATAATCCGCACAGGATTCCAGTGAATATCGTAATTAATCACCATATCTGCATCTTGCAAGTTCTGACCTTCACTGAGAGCATCCGTCGCAATCAAGATATCAATGGGTTTAGTTAACTTTTGGTGCGTATCAGGATGGTTTTCGGCAATCCAAGCTTGCCATTCCGCAAAAGCCTCTAGCCCCACTTTTTCAGATTCAAAAGCCCATTCCTTTTCACAAAATAGCTTGGTATATGGTGCAAATCTTTCGAGAATTGCTTCCATCGACTGTTTGCGATCGCAATCATCTGAGTATGAACCTGTACCCGATGCGATCGCAATCTTCTCAAAATCTCTAGCCTGTAGCTGCTCAAACAAATACACCGCCGTATCTCGATAGACCGTAAAAATCACCACCTTGGGATTATGGTTATTTGCGCCCGATTTGCGCTTTTTGACAATCTCTGCAATCAGAGCTTTCAACTTGTCATCACAGGATTTCAGCCGATCCGACTTCTTGGAAGCTGGAGCAATTTCTTTGTCAAGTTTTACAGCAAACTTTTGTAAGTTAACCGAAAGCTGATCTAGAGCATCTAAATCTTGTTTCAGATCCTCTTTAAATTTATCTAAGTTCCCAACTCGATCAATTTGCAAGATACTAATCGGGCGTTTTTTGCCTAGCGTGTACTGCTCAACCGCTTCTGTAAACTCATCGTCATTTTGATCATCATCCAAGTTCTCAGCATCATTTTCTAGGATTACAGTTTTTGCTTTGTTTGCTTGATACGCCTTAATCTTATCTAGAGCATTTTGATGATGATCCTTAATCTTCTCAACTGTTGAATAAAATGAACACCAAGAAGACTCTAACCGCTTCACCATCAGGATATAAATCATCTTGACTAGAAAGCGATCGCGCAATTTTTCATCACGCAATATATCTTTCTTTACACCTGAATCATCGTCTAAATAAAAGGCAGGTTGATAACCTGACAGCATCGGTGGGAAATGGTCAAACAACTCCTCAAAGGTTTCAAAATTACCAAGCTGATGTGGTGTTACAAACAAGTTTACTGGCTTATTTTTGACAGGAAATATTAAATCAGTTTCCTGACTCTCAACCATCTTGCGAGTTCTCGCCACGAGCAAAGAGTCAGTCAATCTAAAGAAATCATTACCTGAGAGCTTTTTAATAAAGTCTCCGATTTTAGGATTGTCATCTTTGCGCCATTCATTAAACATCGTCTGAGCTTGTTTAAAGGAATAATCAATATTTCTGACACCCAATTTTGCCTCATAACCATGCACATTCCCCTGCACCATCAACTTAAATTGGTTTCTAGCATCATTTAGAGAATTATTGATCGGTGTTGCTGATATCAATAGCACTTTGACATCTTGGTTTTTCTGCAAAATCTGCTCAACCAGAAACTTATAGCGATTTGCCTTGTCATTCCGCAAGTTATGGCTTTCATCAATCACAATCAGCTTCGGCTTGTCGTCACGAAAGAACTTATCAGCGCGATCGCTATAAGACTCCATGCGAGACTGACTCATATCCGTATGAAAGCGCATAAAAAATTTGAGTTTATCGGTTTCAAACGTAGAGTCCTGATCTTCCTTGTAGCGTCTCCAGTTGTCCTCCAGTTTCTTAGGACAAAGCAAGATCACCTCACGCCCCTGCATCTGGAAAAACTTCATCACTGCCAAAGCGCTCCAAGTTTTACCCAAACCCACTGCGTCCGCTAAGATCGCTCCATCGTATTTCTGAAGCATCCGAATTAAACTCAGGACACCTTTTTTCTGGAAGTCATAGAGCGCATTAAAAACAGCCGTATTTTCTAACCTTCCCACTTGACGATTGAACTCTGGATCGTTCTCAATTTCTAGAATCTGATTGCCAAATAACTCAAATAGAATCTTGTAATAACTGTGCGTTCGCTCATTTCAAATAGGTAAGGGGAATAAAAGTCAGGAGTGGTAAATAACCAGAGCAATTATAGCAGCCTGTCAGGATGTGTCAGTG
>JAYUSC010000140.1:0-4854 GCA_043755885.1 Pseudanabaena sp.
TTCAGACATACCATGAAAAAGCAAATCGGTTAGAATTTCTCAAGCAACTGTTTGATGTAATTGCTAACGAAGCACCCGTGGATAATGATGATCAAGACCCTAATCTTGATGATGAGGAATTGACCGACTCAAGAGAGATATTTTGGCAACGTGATTCTGTAGTCGCAAAGTTGGAGCCACCATCAACAGCGATCGTGGAGGCATTAAGGCAGAGACAGTTTGAGGATTGGGTATCAGGTGATGCTGATAACTGGCTGGAACAAATCGCGCAGATTGTTGGGACTGTTGACATTGAAATTCCTGTGAATGGAGAGAGAATTTTGCAGTTTCTGCAACCGCAAGTATTCAAGCCGTTGTCTGAATTCATGCTTTTAGAAGGAGGAGGTAAGCAGCTTGTGATTCCGCAGAAGAATGTAAATGAGGAGAGAGAACAATTGAAGTTGTTCTAAATTGAGTAAAGTATGGGAACAAGTTTTTGCTTTGTGAAGGCTTGTTCTTGTACTATGACTTTACTAGATAATCTTTGTAACGAGAAAGACACTATTAATTGATGGATAAGCAAAAACTGTGGCGAGATAACTATTACATCAACATTGCCCTGTTTAACTTATTGAGTAACGTGCATGAAAAGTGAAGTTTTCTATACATATTATAAAAACCTATATAGAAAAATGAGCTTTTCTATACATATAGTTCTTGACCTAAATAGGGGATATGTGGATTATTTTTCAGTACAGGTTTAGGAATGTTATGCTGCATTTCGCTAAATAAAACTTTGTTCAGCTACATTACCCTACAAAAATCTTGTTATTACACTTATTGATTGTTTTACCTGACAAGTTATGTGATATTAATCTTGCATAAGTATTTATCCTGTAACTTGCAAGATAATATATAGTTAGATGCCTTGTCCAAGAGTTATGTGATATGCTTGTGAGGTAGCAAGTGTGTTGACGAAATCAACGCATTTGTGGTGAAAACCACTATACTCTCGAAAGGAGTTGATATGAATAAGTATTCAGAGTTTTTCAAAACACTTCATGACGATGTTGCACCAACAGGTTATTTAGGTCGCGGTTCGCATTATTCAGTACTTCGCTCAGTTGTCTGGCATAACAGCTTGCAGTATCCACTTCCCAAAGCTGCTTACCTTGATTCAGCTGTTATTTGGGACGAAGATCACGACACAAGGGTAATTGAAGCTGTTGAGTTGCTATATTTTTCAGGTCTGCTTACACCCGCAGTCTTTGTGGGAGAACGGAAAGGTAGCTTTACCGTGGTAGTTTCTGATGAGACACTTGAAGAGTTTGGGGAAAGAAAATTTTCTCAATATCAGCAAGCGGTCGAAGAAATAACCCAGTCACTTGATGATCCTTGGGCCGCTGAAGTTACATCCATTAGCTCAGACCACCATATTATTATTAATGACCGTACTGATAAAATTTCTCAGTACCTTCAGACAATAAATATGCTGTGGCAACTTGGCATTAAGCCCATATAAATTAATACTCCTAAACTTTCGCTTGAACAAGAATATTCTTTTTAGAAAATTTATAGAGTGAAAGTTTTGGAGAGTACTGGATCTCAATCCGATAAAATATGGCATGTAGGTTAATTAGCATCTAACTATTCGGTTGCAGCGGACGGTCGAGTTCCAATAGTCTTTGTACAGTGTGTTTACCGCCGATGAACCGAGTCGTTAGCTTGCTGAGATATGAGTTAAGACGTAAACAAATAAATCTAGATTTGAACTGGATGGTATTAGTTCATGAGTGATCATTTATATGATGCAAATAAAGTTTCTTTTGAGGAAGCTCCATTTCAAGCTTACTTTGAAAGGTTGTTACTTGAGTTTAGCAACGAATATGAAATTTGGGTGCGAAATAAGGATTTTAGCCGATTTATAGCAGTGGGTATCGTGAACCGAGTCTCACGAATAGCCGTTAGTATTTGTTTGAAATGTAATGGCGTTGCTATTTCTGACCCATTAAGCGTAGAGATAATTGAGCAAACAAGAAATTACCTTGCTTCAGCCGTTAAGGAAGATTTACACATCAACTATCCGCCGCATTTAGTATGAGGATTATTTACAAATGAGTGATATTCCAGTTCAGCTACTTCAGCATCTTGGTAAACATGGTGTTCGCATGAGGCAATTTCTAGGCGATAACTTCAACAACGTAGATGAATCTCAACGTCGAGCAATGGCTAAAGAAGCACGCCAAATTAGTGCTTGGGCTGCCGCAGCTATTGCCCCTATGCCGATACCGTTTGCCGATATCTGGACAATTACACCTGTGCAGATGCTTATGGTTCGAGCTATTGGTAATATTTATGGGTACAAAATTGATGCGAAAACAGTCAAAGAAATGCTAGCAGTTGTTGGAGGCGGAATGATTGGTCAACAAATTTGTCTTGCGTTATTCAAAATTGGCTTGCCAGGGGCTGGAGGTTTTGGGGGTGCTGCATTTGTATTTTTCTGGACACATGGTATTGGTAATGCAGCAGAACTTTACTTTCAGAGTGGTATGACTGCCACTGACGAGGATCTTGCAGCAGCCCGCAAGGAAGGAATGAAACAAGCAAAAAATGAAACCCCTCTAAACGAGTAACAACTATCTTGGTATATCTAAATGCCAATCCCCGTGTACTTTATAAAGCCTTGTCTCTCTAAAAATTCTTAATTTAGCTCGTTAAGCCATCTCTATAAGCGGCGCAAGCTAACAATGCTTTAGAGCCAACCTTTTAAAAGCGATCTGTAAAAATTTAAAATTAACTATGGCGGCTCAACTTTGCCGTTAGACTGGTAATATATCCCTACTTTCAAGAATGTGTGTAGCACAATTCACCAATAGTTCTATGGCATTGTGTTTTCCATCTTTAGAAGAAATTGAACGCCTTCGAGTACCTCTTGAGCTAGGTGAGCGCTATTTGCTCGACTTTTTACTTGGTTATCTTGGTGATAATTATGAAATCTACGTCCAACCTTTTCTCAATGGAGATCGTCCAGATATTGTGATTGTTCGCCCAGATGCTGGTGTTCTAGTGATTGAAGTTAAAGATTGGAATCTAAGACACTATCGGAACTCTAAAGGTGGGCTTTCGTCATGGGAATTACTTGAAAATAACGCCCGTATTCGCTCACCGATGTCTCAGGTTGAAACCTACAAAAGTAATCTTTATGAACTCCACATTGATAAACTGTTTGAACGTAAGATTAAAGATAAGCGCTACTTCTCTATTGTAAAAACTGCTGTCTACTTTCATAACGAGACAACAGCAAATGCTCAGAAATTTTGTTTTGATGTACATTACACTCACATATTAGGGAATGACGCGCTAAATCCTCAAAATTTTCAGGTGTTGCTAAGAAAAACACGACTTGATCAATCATCATTCTTATTTGACAACGAGTTATACAAAAGTTTTAGAAGGTTCTTGAAACCGCCTGAACATACTCCCGACATGGGGAAAGATATTCGGTATACACGGAAGCAGGAAGAATTAGTTAAGAGTAAGGCAGATTCACGCCAGAAAATTAGAGGAGTAGCAGGTTGCGGCAAAACAAAGGTTCTTGCGGGGCGTGCTGTTGCTGCCTATGCTCGTACAAGAGACTTAGTTCTTATACTTACATTTAACATTACACTGCGTAATTATATCCATGATCGAATAAGTGAAGTTAGACAACCTTTCCCGTGGTCAGGTTTTGAGATTACAAATTATCACCAGTTCTTTAAGACGCAAGCTAATAACTACGGAATTGAATATGATGATCTTTTAATAGCATCTGATCAAAAGGATTTCTTTGCTTCTGTCACAAATCGCCTACATCGCTACAAGACTATCCTAATAGACGAAGTGCAAGATTATAAAAATGTATGGCTACGCTTGCTCGCAGAGTATTTCTTAGCAGAAGGTGGAGAATTTGTAGTCTTTGGCGATGAGAAACAAAATGTCTATCAGCGCAATATGGGAAGTGACAAATTTCCTGTAACTCCTATAGCTGGTCGCTGGAATGAATTAAATGAGTCTTTCCGCATGGGGACTAATACATTCAATATTGCACAGGCATTCCAAAAAGCTTACTTTCAAGAACGTTATGAGCTAGATAAAGACATAGAAATGATGCAGCTCGATATACTTGAAACGCCTGCAAGATTCCGATATTATGTCAAACCAAATGCTGATAGTAAAGAAATTTTTCAAGTCATCCGTGATGAAATTCAGTCACTTAGCGTACATCCAAATGATTTGGTAGTACTTGCTCCAACGCATGAGACAATTCGCAGTTTAGAATATCATTTTCGGAATGATGCTCATGAACGTACAACTCATACAGGCGAAACAAAAGAAGAGTACGAACATCTTTTAGTAGAATATCCCAATAACAACCCACAATTGAAGGGTAACTTAGAGCATATTAGGCGTGGTCGTAAGTTACACTTTTGGGCGCATTCTGGAACTGTCAAATTGTCTACAATCTACTCATTCAAGGGATGGGAAGCTCATACTCTTGTATTGATTATCTCTCATACATATAGCATTGAGGAGCAAGGATCACTCAACGAGTTAATTTATACAGGGCTTACACGCGCTCGTAAAAATCTTATTGTTTTTGATGAAACTGGTTTATATCGAACATTTTTTAGCAGATTTCTTGAAGAAGAAAAATCAGGATAACTTTAGAAAATATATCACCTGTACCGATAAACATAACTTTCAGCACCTAATATGATTTTACCGATGTAAGACTTGTCAAAATTCCTTAGCAGGAGTTTTAATGAAAATTAAATTGAGGAAAAGGATTGAACCAATGAGCTTGAAATACAATCTGTCAGATTTACCAACTGGAAG
>JAYUSC010000141.1:0-11795 GCA_043755885.1 Pseudanabaena sp.
CCAAATAATTTGGGGGGCGCCCAAACCCCCCCCACCACTAATTCTTGGGTTTAGGCGCGATCGCAAACGAATTGGGTAGAATTCAAGGGGTATTCACGCGATAAGAAAGGACGAAATTTAATATGCGAAAAATATGGATGCGGCTTCTGGCTGGCTGCTTAGCATTGTTAGTCAATCTGACCACAACGGGCGCGGTATGGGCCGCTAGCCAAAAGTCTGGCGAAGCAAAATTTCAGGGCGTACCACTTCAGTGCTTTGTGTCATTAGCAGATGCAGGAGCATCCCCCGAAGCCAAGGTTGCCGCCTACACTGAAATCGCAGGTAAATATTTAGAATTACAGCGCCCAGACCAAGCCAAGAAACTTTTAGAAAAAAGCTTAACTACAGCCAAGACGATCAGTACGCCAGCCCTCCAAGCTTTTGCGCTATTAGATACAGCAGGTCGGCTAACCAAAGCGACACAGCCCAATCTTGCCGTGAATGCGCTGAATGATGCTTTAGCGATCGCAAAAACATTACCTGAGCCTGTCGATAGAGTTTTTGCCAATATCAAAATTGCTCAAGCCTATGGTGAAGCAGGTAAAAAAGAAAATGCTCAAAATTTACTTGCTGATGCAACCAAGGCAACGCCTGAGATCATTGATTCCTATGTCCGATCGCGGGCTTTTGCGGCGATCGCCAATGTCTACACTGAGATTAGCGATGATTTTAATTCTGAAGCGGCGATTTCAGCAGCAACAGACTTGTTGCCGATGATCGAAGATCCTAATACCAAAGCGAGAGCGCGAGTTGAAATTACGGGTAGCTATGCACAGGCGGGAAATCATCCTAAGGCGATCGCATCGTTAAATGCGGTTTTCCAAGAGTTTGATGCGATGCGTGATAATGCGATCGCATCGGCAAAAGAAGCAGCTAAAAATGCTAAAAAACCTGCTCCAAAACTAGCGAATAAAGCTTTAAAAGCAAATGCGCCTAAAGATGAAAAAGCGACACCCGATCCTAAAGCTGTCGAACAAGCTGCGATCGCCAATGCCGAAATCTTGAAAACGCGATCGCTATTTTTGGTTGCAAGTCAATACTTAGTATCAAAGCAGTACGACAAAGCCCTAGACGTAATCGGTAATCTCGATGCTAAATCGGTTGAGAAAAGTGTCGGCCTTGCCAATGTTGCGATCGCCTATGCCAAGGACAAGAAAACCGATGAGGCACTCAAATTATTTGATCAGAGTCTCCAAGGATTAAGTACTGTTGCCCCTTCGATCGATGTTTTTACATTAGTAGTAGAAATCGGTCGCCAATATCAAACGATCAAATCGACTGATTTGGCAATCAAAGCTTGGGAGCAAGCCTTAGCGATCGCCCAAAAACTCACGCAACCAGTTGATCGCCTGTTTGCGCTCAACATTATTGCGAGTACCTATGGTGAATTTGGCTTAACTGAAAAGGTAGAGCCAATTTTGCAAGAGAGTCTTGCGATCGCAAAAACTGCTCCTGATATCAACATTCGCTCCAGAGCTTACTCCGATATCAGCAGTACTTATTGGGCGATCGGTCAACGCGATCGCGCCAAGGAAATCGCGCAAACCATCGAAAATCCCACCGAAAAAGCCCAACTAGAAAAGTTGTTTGCTTGCGCTGGATAAACAAAAAAACAAATTTTTAAAAGTGTTGCCTTGAAACACTTTTAAAAATTTGTCGGTTCGTCACAAAAAAGGCGTGCGAAGCACGCCCTTTTTTATTCGGGTAGTTTTAAAGAATTTAAAATTTCCCACCGCTTATCGATGGTCGCTTTTGCACCGTCAAGAGCATTCGTACTTGTAATTTCCAGAGCAGGTGCGTCAGGGGCAATTTTCGGGTAAGGAATTGCTAAAATTAACTGCTCATATAGCCAAGCCGCAGGATCAAAATAACCCGTGGGAGATAGAGACTCCAATAAGTCATCAGTTTCGATTTCGCGCTCTTTGGGATACTCGCCCTCTGGCAAAGGCTCCGCCAGACAAATCCTCTCGCAACTATCGATCGCCAACCTGTAATTAAATTGCACCAACGTGCGATCGCAAGTCAAAGTCACAATCGTCGAAGCTTTAGAACTAACTTCGAGAAAAGAGCCAACATGCCTGACACTAATAAAACCTTGGACAGGAGTTAATGTCTCCAGCCCCTCAATAAATTCTTTAAACTCAAAGGCTTCAGTCGCTTCTACGGATCTAGCGATCTGCGGTATATATAACTTTTCCATTAGCTCTGCACCAACTTGACAATCAAATGACGATTTGGCTCCCGACCCTGACTATGGGTTTCAATATCTGGAAACCCTTCTAAAAGCTGGTGAATATGTCTGCGATCGGCGGACGACAATTGCCTAATCACAAACTCAGTTTGAGTCTCGCGAACTTGTGCGATCGCCTCATCGGCAAGAGACTGTAAATCAGCTAAACGCTTTGTCCGATAGCCATTTAATTCAACCGTGTAAAAATTATGATTTTCTGGGGATACTGGATCTGGTGGTAAGTGACGATTTAAAATCACAGTAGCCAGATACTGTAACGAATCTAGCACTAGCCCATCGTTACCAATCAATCTTTGAATTTGCTGCTCCTGCAAACCATCAGCATTTATCTCTAGCCAATAGTTCTTAGAGCCAGCAGTAACTTGTTCTGGAGATACCTCGGCAAGACGAATATCAACCGAAGTCGCATAACCCATCAAACTCAAAAGCTCTTGCAGCCAATTTGCACTTGCTGAAGTATCTTCCATAAACTTTACTTGCCTGATCACATTTTTGTTAAATATCATTTCAATACTAAATTGGGTGGCGCGAAGCGCCACCCAATTCAATTAAGAGTCTTTCTTCTTTTTCTTGTTAGAAGAGTTAGGCTCAAAAGGTAAGGCTGATTTAGTCGGACTCTTTGCATCTTTATCTTTATCGTCAACGACAACTTTAGTTTTGGCATCAACAGTCTTCGTTTCAGATTTGCTAGAGACGCTGGCTTTACCATCTGTCTTAGAACTAGTCTTAGCAACAGGGGCTGAATTTGCCGAAATCGCGACCAACTTTTGCAAATTTTCAGGAAGTGGTTCTTTAGCAACAATGAAGGCTTGCAAAGTTTGGAAAATATTTGCAATCAACATGTAAAGCATTACACCTGATGGCAATGGGAAAAACAAAAACATACCAGAGAAAATAATTGGTGTGAGTTTGTTCATCGTTTCTTGTTGCGAAGCTTCAGGTGTGGCGTTGCTAGGCTTAGGCGTAGATCCACTCGAAATATTTTGGTTGGCATAAAGGCTGATGCCAAATCCCAATACCATGACCACGATGTCCCAGTTAATGCTGCCATCAGCATTAGTAACACCAGTTTTACCAAGGGCTTTGATGAATAGGAAGCCCTTATTTGATGCTAGCCCAGGCACTGTTGCTTGAACAGTCACATCACCCGCTTGCTTGGCAATCACGGTTCCATCTTCTAAAACCTCAACTAAGTCTGCGCCCTTAGTCACTTTCCATCTAGTCGTCATCTCTACATCTGGATATTCAGTAGATAGAGCATTGAAGTCTTTGCCTAGAGAAGTCTGTAAAACAATCTTCGATTGCTCACCGATCGCTAAATTTGTACCGTTAACTGCCGTCGCCAAAACTGGAAAATGCACGCGATCGGCAAAATAAACGTTTTGACTAGGTGAGGTGAAAGGTTGATGCTGCACTTGAGCCGCAGTTTCAGGAGTCGCAACCTGAAAGTTTAGGGCGTAATTAATATCTGCGAAGGGCGAACCTCTGAGGGTAGCAAACAGCGCAAACAGGATCGGTAACTGAATCAGTGCAGGTAGACATCCCGACAAGGGATTTCCAAATTCTTTGAAGTTTGCCGAGTTGACCTTGGATACCTCTTCTTGCTGCTTAGCAGGGTCGCTCTTGTAGCGCTCTTGAACTTCTTTGATTCTTTGTTGCATCACAGGGTTAGCGATTTTCATGCGACGCATACTGCGAAGCTGATTAGCGCTAACAGGAAACAACACAAAACGTACAACCAACGTTAATGCAATAATTGCCAATCCATAGTTCGGCACGATGCCGTAGAAAAAATCTAGGAAGGGCAACATTATGTTGTTGGAAAGAAAACCTACACCGAAATCCATTTTCTACTTTACTGTTGGGTTTGCATCCGAATGATAACGAATATCACTCATGAAATATTAGTCAATAACAAAAACTAGGATCGTCCAAGATTTAATCTTTGAGAACGATCCTTAAATATTTTAGGCTTTGCTACCGATCGCGCCGCTGATGTCTTGCGCCCTGAGGCTTAGCTTCGATTCGATATATTCGTATGTTTCACGAAACTTAGGCAAAGACTTTAGTTCAAGTCTAGAACCGTCTTTGAGTGTTAGTACCATGTCACCCCAACCACCAAAACCACGAGGAACCGTGACAATCTTGGCAATTTCCGCATATACAATGTCGGTACGGGTTTGACTTCTCCAACCACCTGTGACGGTAATACGTCGGTTGGTGATGCGATAACGCACCCATAGCGCTCTTGTGATCGCGCCAATTCCTAAAGGAATTGTGATCACAAAAATACACATCAGCAAGCTAATAATTAGATCGCCAATGTGGGGTGCGCCTTCGTAATAAACTTCCTCGTTAACTGCCATGCAAAACCTTCGCCTTTGCTAATAAATTCTTTAGGTCATCCCAAAGTTCTTGATAACTTGGCTTGCTTTGAACAGTAGTCACTGTTACAACTATTTGCAATCCATCTTTCAATTGTGACAGAAGTTGTCGAAAAATGGCACGAAGTTGACGCTTAAATCGATTACGGGTTACCGCCAACTTGCTGACTTTTTTGCTAACAACTAAGCCTATCCTTATTAACGGATCATTGCCATCAAAAAGAATTCGCAAGCTTAAGTAAGTGCCTCTGTAGCGATCACCTTTGGCATATACTTTTGCGAAGTCTTCACGCCGACGCAGACGGTTTTGATTAGGAAGCACTAGAGATTAACAATTGCAAATCGAGTACAAATTAAGGTGACAAATTAAATCTAGTAATAGCTGATCTAGCGATCGCTTATACAGTTGTAAGGCGAACACGACCTCGGCTACGACGCGCTCTGATTACTCGGCGACCTGTAGGAGTTTGCATTCTTGCACGAAATCCAGAGGTGCGCTTCTTTTTGCGGACACTACCGCGGAGGGTACGTTTTGTCATAACCGTTACTTACTTATTTAGTTTCTAAGGATGTCATTTTTTTCACAGGCTTATAAGTATAACACCTGTGTTTAGCCTATGTATAGTTTTAATGAGATTCCCAATTTCTGAAATCAACGCTGAGCATCTCTCTGTTTTTTGTACTGCATTAAGTCTTGAAACTGGACGCGGCGATGCGTACCCACCTTGATATAGGGGATATCGCCTTGATCTAATAATTTGTATAAATAAGGGCGTGAAACATTGAGCAAGTCAGAGGCTTGAATCGTACTCAAATGTAAGTTATAAGGAACCAACGATACAACTTGTCCCGATGCCATCATGTGAATGACTTGGCGAAGGGCTTGATATATGGAGTCTGGCAACATGATTTCTTCACCGTCCAGACCGACAAGCTTGGGATATGCTTTTTCTAGTATTGCCTCTAGGCGTTGTATGGGTAGGTTGTCTGGCTCAGGTGCAAAGACTGAATCTGGTAGGTCGTTCAACATATACATATTAAAGATTGCCGATGTTGAGATAGGTTGATTTTTTAAAGTAAGTGTAATAAGTGTAAATATATTACATGCCAATAAGAGCGATCGCAACTTTAATCTCTGTGAAAGTAAAGTGCGATCGCTTGATTCACTATGATCGCAATGAACATCAAATTAATATTGACAACTAATATTTAAAGTGTGATGATATGTCTAACAAAACCCGCCAAGGCTATGCGAAAGTATCCTCAAACTGTGCGGGTTCCTTAATTTTATGGGTATAGATGCCACACGATTTCACGAAGCCTGCTAAAAGTTTTGTCGAGCAGGTGCAATTGCTTCAGTCACGGGGCATGATTATCGATGATGTGCAGAAATCGATTTTTTATCTTCAGCACCTTAACTACTATCGACTTAGTGCTTACTGGCTACCTTTTGAGTCAGATCATAGGACTCATCAGTTTGATCCTGACACAAAATTTGAAGATGTTCTCAAGCTTTACATTTTTGATCGAGAACTTCGACTGTTGGTGTTGGATGGCATTGAACGGATAGAGGTATCAATGCGTAGCCAATGGGCTTATCAACTGGCTATTCTACATGATCCTCATGCTCATCTTGATTCACAATTATTTAATTTTCGGTATTGGCGAAAAAATTTAGATGATCTGACTAAAGAAGTCGAGCGCTCACAAGAGACTTTTATTCACCATCTACAAAACACTTATAACGAACAGCTACCGCCTGTTTGGGCTGTTTGTGAGGTGATGTCTATTGGATTGCTGTCTCGATGGTATGGCAGTTTGAAGCCTTATCAAACTCGTTCGGCGATCGCTAAAGTTTATAAAGTCAATGATTTTGTTTTAGCTTCATGGATTCACCATCTATCGATAGTGCGTAATTTTTGCGCCCATCATTCACGTCTATGGAATCGAGAATTTTCGATTACACCAACTTTACCCAAAAGCAGAAATAACGTGATCGTGGGTCAGTTGGTACAGCAGTCTCACAAAATCTATAACACCTTAGTTATCGTGCTGTACTTTATGGATACGATCGCCCCAAACCATCATTTGCGATCGCGTCTTCTCAAATTACTTTCTGAGCATCCAGAGAGATTGGTTGCTATGGGTTTTCCTGTTGATTGGCGGCAGATGAGGATTTGGCAAGATATCGTATAGCGCGATCGCAACTTTAATCTCTGTGAAAGTAAAGTGCGATATCCTACAGGTCTTTAAGCAAATTATCATATTCGCCATGAGAACCAATCCAAAACCAAACGATTGTTTGACTATCTTGTTTAACTCCCACTGCACGCCAGCCGATGCCAATCCTAATTGAATAAATGGATTGTTTTGTATTTACCTTTTTAAACTCTAAACTAGGGTGATTGGGGTCTTGCTGCCAAAGTTGATAATTTTTACGAGCAGCTTTTTGCACTCGTTCGGGTAGTTTGGCAAAAAGTTTGATAAATTCTTCATCTAATTCCGATCTCATAGCTGATCGAAACCTAAAATCTTAGTTTTTCCATTGACTGAGTTATTTAAAGCTTTTGTAGCAATTTCATCTAGCTTAATTGGCTGGGGTTGAGATAGAGTTTGCAACCAGCACATTTCACTTTCTATGTCTTCGAGAAATTGGGTGGCAAATTCGTTTTGCAGATATTCGGGTAAGGATTGTGCTTTTTCAAATGCTTGCAATAGTAAGCTAGTCATACTTTTGATGCCTTACAATTTTGTTCAAGTATATCTTCATTATAATCGATCGCCTCTTTAATCTCGGTGAAAGTAAAGTGCGATCGCAAAATCAACGATTAAATATCTTAACCAAATTTCTGATGAATCATCTCAATTACTTGTGCTTCTTCGGGAGTCATGATGCCATCTAACATCGCAAATTTTTGGCACTGCACAAACAACGATAACGCATACTCTGGCTTGATATCCTTTAGTAAAAGCTCAAGCGGTAGTGGTGACTCCATATACTCAGCGATCGCATTAATCGATTCGGGTCTAAGATTTGCCGCTTTCAAGTCAGCCACAACACTTTCTTTACTTTTGCCTTGATTACCTGCCAAGATCACATGAACGAGAATTTGATCGATAATCTGTTCTTGTGGAATTGCACTTTTTAAACGCTCTTCACTGTCTACTCGAATATCTACTAATTTTTCTTCAAAGTTGACAGGGTTTAGTTTTGCCTCATAAAAAGAACAACTCGCCTGCCCAAGTGTGTAAAGCATCACTGCATCAGAGCTTGCAGCAATCACGGCTCCTGCAAGTGGAATATTTCGTAACAGTCCTAATCCTGCTTTGATTGCCATTTTGCCGCCAAAAGCTAAGCCGAATACTGCGACAACTTCTCCTTTTCTAGCTGGGTCTTTAAGATCCATTCCATAGGCACAAGCAATTTGATAAACCATCTCAGCTTGGAGCGAAGTTGTCGCAGCCAGATCAACTACAAACAATGCTGCGGCAGAACCAGGGACAATCGTGGTAGCAAATCCAGACGCACCCGCGAACACGGCTTTTTGTCCAATGATTCTTTGTGCGATTTGATAGGCTGACTCGTTGGGATATTGTTGTTTTAAGCGCTGTACCTCGGCTTCTGATGCGACAGCATCGACCTGATCTAATATTTTCAGAAACCAATCGGCATTAAACATCTCAGCAGCTTGCCGAATTAAAGGACTATTACTGATAGCCTCGATCGCATATCCTGCACTACTAGTTGCTGATGAAATCCCACCAACGACAGCCCCACCAACTGTTTGCGTAAATGCACCAGCCGCACAGCCAATTGCTCCTGCGGTTGCCACTGCTGCCCCACCAACTGCATTACCAACAGATCCAGCTACACCACCGACTGCACTTCCCGCACTAATGATCGCACCGCCCACATTTCCCGCAGCACCCGCAACCGTGCCACCAACGACACCAGCCGCTCCACCTACAGCATTTCCGACATTTCCCGCCGCCCCTGCCACTGTGCCACCAACTGCACTAGCTGCATTA
Organism: Pseudanabaena sp.; assembly: GCA_043755885.1. Taxonomy (GTDB): domain Bacteria; phylum Cyanobacteriota; class Cyanobacteriia; order Pseudanabaenales; family Pseudanabaenaceae; genus Pseudanabaena. The sequence goes on from JAYUSC010000141.1 coordinate 8,704, forward strand.
CCCACTGCTTCTGCGGCTCCTGCGACTGCACCAAACGCCCCATCCCACCAATTCCCTTTCTGTGGCTTGGCAGTAGTTGCAGCATCCGTTGCAGGAACTTCGTCTGGTGGCTGAGAATTGTCAACGGACTTAGGGAGGCTAGTCATATTCTTATTTTCGATTAATTTAATTGCTTGTGTTTCAGATTTGATATCAGGTTTAGACTTAGTAAAAACTGATTGAGGTAAAGTTTTTTCGCTATCCAGAGCTTGAATATATCTTAAAATATCATGTTCAATAAGTAGTGTCTCAGTAATCTTTCCGAGATAACCTCCAATACTTTCAGTTACTAAAGCCTGAATATTTCCCTGAAATTGAAAGATTTTGACAAGGTTACTACTAATTTCGCCAAAAGCAGCACCGTGATCTGGTTTCTCTAACAAGATTTTCAAAAATTCAGATTGCTGTTTCTGAATATTCATTTGAGAGGGCTCAAGTTTATGAACTTTGCCTGTGGAATGCAGTAAATACTCTGGCTCAGGATGACTGTACTCAGTGAGTGTTTTACTCATCTCCGCCAATGGCTGTTGAACTTGGGGCAGCCAAGACAAGTTATTGCTGGTCATTTCCACAATACATCCGCCCAATAGAGGCAAATGGGGAACCAGATCTCCAGGGGTACGAAACCGATAAAGTGGCGTCTCTAATTTCACGCTCTCAGTTCCCAAAGGTGGCGCACCGAATGTATAGGTTTCAAGGCTAGAGTAACTGGACTTTAAGTCAGATTTATTGAGCCTATGGGCAAGTAAAGTTGCCGAAGCCCCTCCTAGACTATGCCCTGTAGTAATGATTTTGGGTTTGTCTTTGAGCAAATCGGGCAGAATATTTTGCAATTGTTTCCAAATTGGCTCGGTGTAAAGTTGAAACCCAAAATGAAATTCATCGACAATACGCGGTGTCAGTAAGTTATACATCCAGTCCTTGACGCTGACTGTCCCCCGAATCGCAATCACTATTTCTTGTTCACCGTTTATTGCCACAAAGCCATAGTGTTCTGTCCCGTCTCTAAGTAGTTCTAGAATTTGGTAAGCTTGCAAATTTGGCGACTCACTTGCGTTTAGCTTCTCATGGATTTCTGCTAGCTCGGTGCTATATGCCAGCCAAGCTAGGTAGGAAAGTTCTAATGCTTTGGAATATTCGTGAGTCATTAAATAAATCTCTGGTAATTACGGCTAAATCAGGCTTCAACAGGTGCTGAGGGGATTAAGTACATCAAAGTTCTATTCTCTGATTGCTGTTTGTCCACTGGAGCTAGTACAGTCCATTCACGAAAAGTTATCCCAAGTTTTGAAATTGCTTTCACCTCGGACTGATAAGCCTCAAAACGTTGAATCGTTTCAATCATCGACTCCATAGTTGAGAAAACCTGTGGAAGACGATTCATTGCTTCTGTTTTCATCTCTTCTCTATTGCCCCACGCACTGCCCTGAACCTCAGATTCAGATACGATTGCCTGCGGTAGTTTATTCACCCATTGATAGCCTGATTCACTACCTTGATCCTTTTTTAGTCTAAAAATATTATCCCGTTGCATTTCAAATACAGCAGCAGCATCCAGACTTGGATCAATCCACTGATAGACTTTTGTGAGTTTGCTTAATCCAATTTCATTCTTAAATTTGGGATGTAAATAAGCTGCGGGATTGGAAGTAAGGAGGATATCAAGATATTTGCGGATGCGATCGCTAATCACCTTATACCCTGCCTCTAAACGTTGCAAAGCGACATCAGACTCTTCTAGTTCTAGATGACATCGTGCTTCGGCAATATAGGCTAGGGATAGTGTTAACAGGTATTCGTGGACGAGTTTACTGCGTTGCTCAAGTTCCTTGTCTATGTAGTCTAGATAAATATGCTCTGCTTCTAGAAACCGATTGATAGCTTGAATTGCCATACTTTTACGGGTTTCTAATTGGTTCATCGAAAAAGCATTGGTTGCTAAATCAAGAGCAGCACGGAAGTTAGCATAAAACCCTAGATCGATTTTGCGATCAATTTTTTCTACGGTCTTCTGGATTTTTTGTAAGCGCTCTTCTAAATCTTTGAGTTTATGCAACACAAGAGCAAAACCCATTACAGAAATACCTAAGTTGAGGATACTGGCACTAGATGCAAGATTCGCTATTGACGGCAAATTATTCACTGAAGCATCAGGAACATCGCGCAGCCATGTAACAATAGGCTTTTTTCCTGCGACTTCTCGAATCACGCCCCCAACACGTTCATAAATGTTATCAGTCAACCCTTGATTGATCGCGGCAGGTACTTCAAAGGTTCGTGTTATCGTAATCATGTTAATTTCTTGCTACAGCTATTTTTTAGTTTAATATATTTTTGTAGCAGGCGATCGCATTATGATGTGGTTATTTGAGTTGCGATCGCTGGTTATGGGATGAATAGGCGATCGCTGTTTGATTGATTTTTTCGAGGGGCGATCGCAGTCTCATTTCAGGCAAATTGCGATCGCCTCTAACCCAAGCCAAACAAATATACCTATAATAACAACTATATAACCGCTATAATAGGTAGACAGTATTAGATTTAAAATCTATGTTAAAAGAACTTTTTGGAGGTAAAACACCCGAACAAGTTTTGTTATATCTTGAAAATTATGACGAAGGCTACGGCAAAGCGATCGCAGATACATTTGAGATATCCTTAAGTTCAGTACAGAAACAACTACAAAAATTTGAAGACTCAGGCTTATTAGTTAGTCGGTTAGTCGGCAAAACTCGACTCTATACATGGAACCCGCGATCGCCATTTGTAACTCAAGTTAGAAATCTATTAGCGCAACGGCTCAAAGTCACACCATCCGAAGAAATCAAAGCTTACTACCGTCAACGCCGTCGTCCTCGCAAAGCTGATAAACCCATTGGAAATACACAAAACCTCATCCCTAGCTGAGATTGCTGCGATCGTCTCAGATACACTTACCAAAGAAAATATTATCGCCGTGCTAACAGGTGGCGGTGTCGTCACGGTGTACTCAGAGAATGAATACCAATCTGACGATCTCGATTTTATTTCTCCCGCTAGTTCTCAAAAGCTAG
>JAYUSC010000142.1:0-4834 GCA_043755885.1 Pseudanabaena sp.
GGCTGATTGACTCTATTAGTTCGCTCACGGGCTTTTCCATGTCCTTTACCCTATCAGATTTATTTCCTTTTTACTACCCCCTGTGAACTTCTACGATAAATGCGCTGCCAAAAGATAATAAATCTTGGCTGGTGATCACATTCCCATTGCTGTCATAGGTATAACTGGTGGTGTTTCCTCTGCTATCAGTTTGTCTTGTAACCAGATTATCCTGATTGCGTTGCACTGATGGTAATATCCCAACTACATCAGTTGCCGAAACTACCTGTCCAGCTTTATCAATAACCTTAACAATCTGATTCCCATTCGCATCAGTATAAGTCGATGCAACTTGCCCTAATCGAAAAGCAACAGGTGCATTTACAGGATCGATCGTGCGATTTGCTTCATACAGACCCTGTACTTGGATTGGGTCAAATGTTAATACTGAGCCATCTTTGCGAATTGCACTCTTGGCTCTTCCTGCAAAGTCGTAGAAGGTCTGTTCGCGATCGCCTCTTTTATCAACTTCTGCAACCATGTGATGGTTTGCGTCATATTCCCATGTCCGACTTGTGCCATCGGGGTCGGTGATTTTGGTTAGGTTGCCGTTGCTGTCGTAGATTAGGTTGGTGCTGCGTCCTGCGGGATCGATGATGGCGCTAATGCGATCGCCACTATAGCTAAATGTGGTTTCTAATCCCACTGGGTCAACCATTTTGATTAGGTTGCGATTTTGATATAGATATTTGGTTTCGTTGGTATTGCGATCGCTTACTTTTGTTAGCAGATTGTCGCTGTTAAAGCTATAAACTGTCTCATCTTTCATCGTGCGACGGAATGTACCATCACTTAACTGTTCTAATACTGAATAGTCGCCTGGTGGTGAGTCATAGCTATTATCGGCTTTCTTCTCAAATAATAATTCGCCGCCATCGCCATCAATAATTAGCACTGAACCATCGGGATTAACCACGAGTTCTTCTAATCCTGCTAATCCCCATCCACTTCCAAAGTTACTGTTGCTGGTATTTACATGCAGGAATTTACCTTGACTTGTGGAAGTTGTGCCATTGAATTGATTATTTGTAAATCGCATTAATCCTGTCGTCAGGTCATAGTCATATCGACCAGAGGCTAAATCTCGCAAATCTGCTTGCAATGCTGCATCAATCTTACCGCCGCCATTAGGAATTGACCAGAAGTTTTCGCCGCCATTTAATCCATATTCTCCTCCCGCAAAACCTGGTACTTCTAAGCGGAAGTCCCCACGTCTAATCGACAATTCTGCCATCAGTCTTAAACTTGCATCAGCACGCACATTGTTATAGCCAAAATGTAATATTGGTCTAGCATCGGCTCGTTCAGAATCAAACTTGAGGGTCAATCCGCGACTAACTCCCTGCGATTGATAAGAGATTAAATCATGGGTCTCGATTACGGCTCCAGAATGCAGTTGTACTTCTGATGTTGCTGGGGCTGTAGCTTTACATTCATTACATCCATCATCTGGATTGCGTGGATCTGCATTAGGATCGTTCGCTGTTGGGGCGGGTGGTGCGAAGAAGTGCCAGCTACTATTCCTAATTCCTCCAGAAATCGTGTTGACGACTTGACCATTTGCACTGACTTGACCTGTGCCAACGTTGTCAAAAAATCCTGTGACAGGATTAATCGACCATAAATCCATTATTGTCCCTGCTGGATATCCTGCTAGATTTGGCAAACTTAGGGGGGCTGGCGTTGAGAACCTCATTTCCCCAGGCTGAATCGTCACCACCAAATCTGGGAAGAGGTTGCTTGGCAAAGCGGCTGGCGTTAATGCTGTCGGCACTGTCGTAATGCTGAGCTGCCCGATATAGGGATACCCTTCTCGGTCAAATAGACTGTTGGCGGCAACGAATACAGAGGAACCAGGTATCGCAGCGCTGGTAATTGTTTGGTTGATATTGGGGTTGATAGTTTGGGCATTAGCAACATCAATAGCTGGCAAATAAATGGGACGGTCTATGATATTTGCCACATTCCCATAAACATCATGCCCCAAAAGTAAAGGTAACGGCTCTGCAATAGAAGGATAAACTACCCCATTGAGCTCTTGACCAGGCTGAATAATTAAAGCAGTTCCATTTGGGGGGGCTTCTGGTAACGTCACTATAAATGAACCATCTGAGCTTGTCGTGACTGAGAAATTACCGATCGCAACAACAACCCCTTGTAAGCCAACCCCATCAGTATTCTTAATCACACCAGAAATACGAGTAGTAGTATTGGGGTCGGCTACGACATTCAAATTGAATTCCTGAGTAATAACAGTACTGCCATCGCGAGCGATCAAATTAAATTGATACGTGCCTACTTGATCTGGTGTGGGTTTGAAAGTGAGCGTGCCATCCCCTTGCAACATACTGACGGGAAGGTTGCGATCGCTGAATAAGGAAAAATTAGCCGTTTTGCCAAAAACAACCTTAGCATCAATTTTTAACTGTTCTCCTGGCTTCACGCTCAACTGAATAACTTCAGGCGGAATCTCGGCGCGAGTCACAGTCGTGGCAAATGTGCTGATATTTCCTGCGATATCTTTTGCCTCAACTGTAAAGGCGTTAGTGCCTATATTTAGCACCACATTCGCGATCGCAAATTTACCTGAAGAATCCGCCGTTGCCGAAGTCCCTGTCGTCTGTCCCGCAACTAATAATGTCACTGTGGTATTAGCTTCAGTTTGCCCCGTAAGCGTCACATTCGCCGCCGTAGTTTGAGAGTCACCTACAGGAGACGTGTCAAAGGCTGGGGCGAGACCGAAACTAGGAAGTAGCAGCGCATTCCTATCGAGTGTGAAGCCAATATCTATGAAGTTCAGATTACCGAGGTTATCCATTGCCGAAATCTTCAGTGTCTTCGGCCCATCGGTTAACGTCCCTCCCGCAATTTGATTCAGGCGATTAGCATCTAGCGTAAAGTTGCCGTTACTATAATTGCTGAGAATATCAAAACTAGCCGTAGTCCCAAATCCTGCTTTAAGTTCGACAATCGTTCCTTCAGCCGCTACCGTACCTGTAATGGCGGGATTACTTGTGATTTTATCGGTGCTATTGCTACCCGTATCTTGTTGGAGTTGCGCTGCGATCGCTAAGGGATTGGGATTTTCATTCACATCCAGAATCGAAATCGTGAAGATTTTCTCGGCATACGAACCATCCCGATCTGTAGTTCTCACTCTGATGCTATAGCTACTCTTTGTTTCAAAATCAGGCGAACCAACGATATGCAACTGATTGTCGATCAGAGTAAAAGCAACATTATCCGTACTGCCATCCCCAGTTACTAAACTGTAGGTAAAACGATTTGATTCTGATGTCGTGTTAAAAGCACCAATCAGAGAATCAGCAGGCACATTCTCAAGCGTTGAATTATTACTTAAAGTCGTTAGCGTAATTACAGGAGCCAATGCATTTTGCAGAATGTAATTCCCCACATTTCTACCCGTCGCCAATCCATCAACATTGGAAAAGTTAAAGTGAATCCCACCATAGATGCGACTGATACCCGCCTCATTCGCCGCACTGGTAAAATTGCTGAAAGTGCGATAGATACCAGGTGTACCGAGGGAATTGGTCGTAAAGCTGATATTGTCCCCTAGGAGAGCCGACAAAATCGTCTCAGCAGTGCCACTAAAAGTACTGTGCCCTGATACATACTCTGGGAATGGAGGTGTTGTAATTAAAGGCTTCCAATTGGGGTCGGCAAGCGTATTAGAATTACCATCCGTATCAGCTTGCTGAATCGCCGTAATCGGTCGCCATGAGGTGTAGGTATATTTGGCATCCCAAGCCGCAATCCCCGCATCGGCTAGCCCTATATTTAGCAAAGCAAACAGACGGGCATTATCTAATAAAGAATTCTCTTGATTTGCTACTATATTTTCGGCGATTTGATTCCAATGTCCCGCAGGGGTATAAGTTCCCGCTCCATCAGCCCAGAATTTAGCAATTTCGGTTTGGTCGGCAGTGCGGGTGGTGCTGCTAAGACTGCCTAAATCTTTGACTTGATTAAAGGCTGTCGTATATTGGTCGCTGGTTAAAGCTGGATCTCCTGAGGGTCGGAACTGAGAACCACTGGTTAAGCCAAAGGGTGTCACCAGTCCCCAGTTGGGGAGTAATGCTGTAGCAAAGGATGGAGCGGTGGGTTGCCAATCACCGAGATTTGTACCGGGGATGTAAGTAGCTGGGTTAGAAGACCCATCAGTGTTACGGAAGGTAAGAATATCATCGGCGACAGCGCGACCAAAAGTGACACCAGCATCCTCAGCAGTGCCATCGGCAATTTGGGCTAGGGATGCGGCTAGCGCCGAGTCAAAGTAAACAGTTTGGGTGGGATAGAGGTTGACGAGCGTGCGATAGGCGGCTGATGCGGCGGCGGCTTCAATCGAGGCATCCGTTGGCGCTAGTCCCGCAAAATGATAGTTTTTATAGGTGTTGGTAAAGCTATTAATCGTATCAAAAACAGCTGTTTGCACGATCGCCATGTTGCGAGATGCGATAGGTGGGGCAGACTTATCTATAGCGATCGCATTTAGAATCGTGGCATTCCAATCTAAAATCACATTGCTACTGCCTTGAGCAACGCGCTTTACAAGTATGGTCGATGTGCCGTTATTTCCCTTTGCATCTATGGCATTTACTGTGAAGGAATTATCACCTAAACTGAGTGCAACATTGTCAAAGGCAAATTTACCTGTAGCATCTGCGGTAACTGAAACTTTAGTTTAGACTAATTGGCAGTTAGGAGAGAAGAACAAAAAGACACGAGAAAATAGAGCAGGAGATAGCAATAGCAAAATCCTGCCCAAAATTGA
>JAYUSC010000143.1:0-2090 GCA_043755885.1 Pseudanabaena sp.
AGATTTCCTAAAAAATCTAGATGCCTTGCTTGATTGACTCCATTTACACTCAGAGTCCGCTTACCACTAGAGCGCATCCGCATCAATAGTTCCACAGGATAGCTCTGCGGCGATTGCGATCGCTGGCAAGTGGCGATGATTTCACCGATCGCTTCACCATTTCGCACTAAGTCACGATCTTTACTGACTCGATGCGATCGCAATGTCGCCAATAGCAAAACTGCTTCGAGCAAGTTAGATTTACCCTGAGCGTTATTACCCACGATCACCGTCTTGGGCGCGGTGAAGTTCACTTCTTGATCGATGTAGTTGCGAAACTGCTTGATGTGGAGAGATTTAAGATACATGCACGCAGATAATCCAATTGGCAGACTTCCTAGCATAAACCAAGAACTCAAGTTCTTGGCTAAAAGCTAAAGTCCACTGAAGTGGACTACAGAATACAAAGCTCAAACCCGTTGAAACGGGTTTGAGCTTTGAGCATCGTACTTGAGTTCAGAGCTAGGCGTAAGTCCTAATTTAATTGAACTGCTCAGCCCAATTGGAAATCCAGTTGAGAGTTTTATGCACGAGTTCTGGCGTTGATGCTTCGCAATAGAGACGCAGCAAAGGCTCAGTGCCGCTAAACCGAATGAGCAGCCAACTGCCATCGGCTAAACGAAACTTAAAACCATCGGGAGCTTTAGCATCGATTACTTTCCGCCCAGCAATTTCGGTCAGTGAGAATTGCTGAAGCGTAGAGACTAGCTTTTCACGCGCCGCCATACCAGATAGCTTTTTATCAATGCGATCGTAATGGGAGACAAAATTAGTTTGCTTTTGCAGATCGCTGTACAGAACGCTCAAATCTTTGTTTGATTCTGCGATCGCTTCCAGCACATATAAAGCCGAAAGCAAAGCATCTCGCTCAGGAATATGATTGCCGTAGCCAATGCCACCCGACTCTTCGCCACCCAATAGGCAAGGAATCCCTGAAAGCATTCTTTCGGCAATATACTTGTAGCCAACAGGAGTTTCGTAAACTGGAAGATCGAAGAGCGCTGCGACTTTAGGCATCAAATCTGAGCCGCTGATCGTTTTAATCAGTTCTCCTTTAAATCCGCGATGTTTAGCGAGATGCTCTAGCAAGATCGGAATCAGGATTTGAGAACTTAGGAAATTACCTTCGCTATCGACTGCCGCAATGCGATCGGCATCACCATCAAACACAAATCCGACTAGAGTTTTTTCGGGATGGTCATGATGATAGGTTTTGACCTGACGAAATAGCTCGGCAATATAGCGAGGCAGTGGCTCAGGTGCGCCGCCACCAAAGAGAGGATCGGTGTCGCTATTGATTTCAATCAGATTTGCTTGGGTTGTGGATGGCAATTCTAAAACTTTTGCCAAACCTCCTGCGGCGGTTCCATGCATCACGTCGGCAAAAATGGTTAACTTTCCCAGCGCGATCGCATTTTTAATCGCCTCGATATTTACCTTACCCCGTAAAGCTTCGCAGTAACTTGCCCATGGATCAAAGGTTTCGATTTTGCCTTTTGTGGTGCTTTCATAGACAAAATCGCCACGGTCTAAAATTTCTTCAACTTTCGCGGTCACATCTGGCGATACTGAGCCACCGAATGCACCTTTAATTTTTAAGCCCGAATAATTAGCAGGATTATGGCTAGCCGTAATTACTAAGGCTCCTAAAGCTTTGCGATCGTAGGCTGCCCAGCTAAAAGCGGGTGTCGGCGCAAAGTCATCGGCAAGTAAAACATCAAATCCGATCGCAGCCACAGATTCAGCGGTACGTTTGGCGAAAGCCTCGGACATGAAACGGCGATCGTATCCCACAATAATTGTGTTGCTGCCTGATCCACCAAAGGTTTCGCGAAGAATATGGGCGGCGATTGGGGCAACGGCTGCTAAGCGATCAAATGTAAAGTCGTCGGCGATGATGCCTCTCCAACCGTCAGTCCCAAAGCGTATGGGGGGATGCAATGTGAATTTGCCGTGCATAAGCCTTTTAAAATTTCTGTTAGATAAAGTTTATCGTGAATTCTGATCATCTAGAGCAACGGTGTGATTTTCACTGAAGTGCAAATCGCTGT
>JAYUSC010000144.1:0-4816 GCA_043755885.1 Pseudanabaena sp.
AGATTCTAATTGCTGTCTGACCTCGGCATCGTCAACCGCCATAACTACACCCACGATAAACTGGGTGTGCTGGCGTAGCTCGTACTCAGTGCCTGCAAAGTTGGCGCGGGCGGTGCGAGAAAGGCGGCGATATTCCTTTGCTTTGGCTGGATCGCCTTGTTTATCGCTAATCTGTGCCAAAAGTTCGTAAGTCGTCCAAATCTGAACTGCCGCAGGATCGAGGGTTTGCTTAATGGCTAGGGACTCTTCTGCTACCTGTTGGGCTTCGGTGAGGCGATCAGGAAGCATTTGGAGTAAATTCGCAAAATTGTTAAGATGTTGTAACAACAAAACTTTATCCCCATTTTCACGATCTGCTTTGATGGCTTTATGGTACCAGTCCTCAGACTCCTTTAATTTACCCATATCTTTGCTTAAGATTGCCAAATGATTCCAAGTTGCTACTGCTCCATTCAATCCACTGATTAAACCCTGAAATTCTCTAATCTGGGCAGATTGGCGGAAAGCTTGCTCTGCATTTCCCCATTGGTGCAATTCTTGAAAGGTAATGCCCAACTGATGCCATGCAACTGCTTCCATTGCGGGTTCATTGAGATGCTGAAATATGTCACGCGCTTCTTTGTATCGGTGAACAGCTTCAGTAAGGTTGTTTTGTACAAGTGCTAAGGTTCCAAGTTGTCCTTGTATGACGGCTTCACCTCGCCGATCCCCTCCAATTTCTTTTTTAATTGCTAATGATACTTCGTAGGAAGCACGGGCATAATCATACTCACCCATCTCTCTTAATACATCTCCTAAGTCTGCTTGTAATGTCCCTATCTGCCGCTTCACGTTGTTAGTCTGCTCAAGCATTGCAGCCTCCTTTAAGCCAAGCTGATACTGTGCCATTGCTTGTTTTGACTGTCCGATTGACTCATAGCAACGCCCGATGTTATTCAGTGTGAGACATCGCTTGTAGCTTGGTCTTGAACCCAAGCCCAACAAGATTTCTTGAAACACAACCTCCGCTTCTTTATAGCACCCTACACTTTGCATTTTTATACCTACATTAGTCCGATTCAGAAACCAATTTTGTGAGCCAACAGCACTCTCAAAGTGGTGCATCTGCTGTGTCAATTCCTCAATATCTTGTCTTCTTCCAAAGTTGTCGAGAAATTTATTGATTTGAGTAACAAATTCAGCCGTAAAGTCTTCACCTGTTTTTATGGCATCTCTTACCGCAAACATCAAGTTGGGTAGTTCCCGTTGTACTATTGCTCTTACTTCTAATGTTCTTTGCTGGTCTTTAAAATATAAATGACGGGAAAATTTGTAATAATTATGTCGATGGCTGCTGCGGAGTTGATGTTGTTTTGCCTCAGTCAATCTTGACCACATAGCAATTGAAAGAGTTGGGTGAAACTTTATAAAAGGGGCAGTAATACCCAAATGTGATTCTACCTGTATTAGTCCTGTTATTTCTAGCTGCAATCTGATCTTGCTCCATTCTACTTTCGCAATTCCCGTAATTCCCAGCAACTCAGGTTCCATAGCTCCACCCTGAAAAATACCTAAACATTCAATCCATTTTTGTATTTTAGGATCAAGCCGATTAATCGACAGATTTAACGAAGCAAGTAACGGATTGTCAGGAGAATGAACCAGTAACTCCTCTAACTCCTTACGCACATCCAAAACCTGCCGATCCTTCAACTGTGCTGCCAACAGACCAATCGCTAAAGGCAAACGCTGCACAAGTTCAAACAACGCCAACAAATCCTCACGGAACGGTAAATCCAAACGTGGCGCAGGAGGCAACTTCAACAGACTTTGAAAATACTTCACCGCATCATCAGGTTGTAACCCCTCCAATTGCAAAGAAACGTGCCTACTTCTACGCCCGATCGCGATCGGATAATTGGGATAATCAGAATGAAGCAAATCAGGAGTGCGTGTCGTTAGCAATACCCGACTTTCCCCCGCCTCAGACCATTCCTTCGCCGCATCTAGCAAACTTACCAACTGTTCCGAATCCAACGACTCCAAATTATCCAAAATTACTAAAACTGACTGATCCGCCAGCGCCCTCATCACCGCCGCCACATCGATTAAATTTGTTTCTAATACTGTCGCCAACACGCTCACCGCATAGGACACCGCATCGATCCCCTGAAAATTGGCATAGCCCACCAAACACACCCGCGCAAACATCCCCGATCGCAACAACCACCGCCCCACCTCTTCAGCCAAATAAGTCTTCCCCATCCCACCAAAACCCGAAATCGTCACCCGCCGCGTATCCCGCACATACGCCCTCTCGATCTGCCACAATTCCCGCGCCCTACCCCAAAAGCCAGCCTTCTGCACCTCACTAAGATTTCCCTCACCCCTAGCCCCTCTCCCAGAGGTAGAGGGGGATAAGAGATCTGGATTCTCTGCTCTATCTCCCCTCGCCCCTTGGGAGAGGGGTTGGGGGTGAGGGCTAATTTTTGGGCTAAACAACGCTCGATCATTTCCCACCTGATACAACGCAGGTAAAAACCAATCCTGTAACCGCAAAGTAACCCGATCGCGTCCACGCTGGCGATCGCCCCGTTCCCGATGTGCATACAAATACCGCCGCGCATTTTCTAACGCTTCACCAAATCTCTGCCCCTGCGTCAGATGCTCATAAAATGCTCCAAACATCCGCTCTGTTGTCGCAGTTAGCACCGAATATTGCATCGCCAAAACCGTAGGAATCCCTGCATAAGTAAGCCCTGCCGCCACACTTCCCATCGCTTCTTCACCTGCCACCGCAGCCGTCTGACAAGCCGAAAGCAACATCGCACTGATACCAGCCTGACTCAAACTTTCCCCAACTTGCGCCGCCGAAACGCGATCGCAATGACAGCCAACATCTTCAAACAATAGATAGCCAATGTTCTTAGTTACATCAAACACCCCATGCCCATCAAAATGCAAAATATCTATAGATGGCAAACTTTTATCTGCTAAACGTTCTAGCAATTTATCGAGAGTCGCAGGACGCAAAAACTCCACATCAATTAATCCCTCTGCATTTTTAGTGATCGCATCAAGAGTTGCCAAAGCATCTTTACGCGGATCGAGAAAACCTGCATCTATGGGGCGACTAATCACAAATAGCAAGCGCAACCGATTTTTGGGCGGGACGATATTTTGATGTGCTGAATCTTGCTTAACTTCTGACTCGTTACTTGACTGCGAAAAACTACGCCGTATCAAAATTGGATTTTTCCCATGCGATAAATAAGTTCCCTTTGGATCGCTCAACAATTCCCAAGGTAAAGCCAAAATCAACGGATGACTCGCTGCGATCGTTAAAACCTTGTCTTGTTCATCACTATTCTGAAAATCATTAAATACTTTCTTAGCGTCGTCACTATCAAAAATCGACTCAAACAACGACGCGCCCCACAAAGGCAATTTCGCCTCAGTTCTTTCAGCACTGCGATCATCCACATCCATCATGTACAGCGATGTATATTTCTCCAAATATTCGCGAATCTCAGTGCGATCGCAATCATTTACAGGTGCTATAAATTCTAGAGCATCCGTCTCGCGATTATTTGATTTGATGACAAAGCGATCGCAACTCGTAAACCGCACATTTAGCTCAATCATCAATACACCTCATCGTGAGTACCAATATCGACAAACACCGCCTTGCCATCATCTGCGAAATAAAATATCACCCTTGCATCGTACTCAATACTAAAGCTCCACATATTTTTCATCTTTCCAGCAAGTTTATGCGTCCTTAATGTTGGTTGAAAAGGATCTTGCTGAAATTGTGCGACCTTTTGCCAAAACCTTGCTTGCAAATCACTATTTCCTGTAATGCGTTTGCGAAAGGCACGCTGAAATGTAGAGCTAAAGGTAACTTCAGTCATTTACCTCTACCAACTTTTTTAATTCTTCAATATTATTAGTAAATATCAGATTGCCGCTTTTTTCCTCAGCCACACTAGTCAAATAATTCTGATAGATTTCTTCTCGACGTACCTCAATAGCATTGGATTTTGTCAAAAATATCGCCTCAATTGTCTCTCCTTCTGGCAGATCAGAAAATGGAACCTCAATCCGCCCATTTTTTCCAACCACAACTTCATACTTAAAAGCATTCATGATTTCTTCCTAAGTCTTACAAAAGTTATCACTCAATCATCATAGACCGTAGCTCAGCGATCGCATCTTCTGCTGTATAAGATTTCAATTCTCCTGCTCGATACGCCGCTAATGCCTCACGCCCATTTTCAGCAATCTCATCACGCCGACGCTCAATTTGGCGATTACGAATAATTTGTACCAATAGATCTTGCTGATCGCTTGGTAACTGTTCAACAACCTCAATTGCTGATGCAAGTGTAACCATTTCAAAATACTCCGCCTAAAATATTTGATCAATTAAGGGGTATGCACGGGGGCGCTACCCCTACGGATTAATTAAGGATTTTCGCCATACTCCTCACAAAATGTTCTTGCCCCAAGATGCAAGATAATTACCGCAACGGGTATTGCTACTGCTACTGCGACACTAGCTTCGAGTCCAAAAAATTTAAAAACCGAACCAACCACAGTTAGGAGATCCTTATTGTCTAAATCACCCCACTTCTTCCACTGAGCATTCAACAATCCTCCCTCCTCACAGAGATCCCTTTTTGATGCTCGCCAAAACTTTTTCAGGAAAGTATCTGCTGGTTCACCTGTTGCGCGTTCGATCGCCTGATTTTGCTTAACCAGTTGCGCCTCTTTATCACTAGATTTTAAAGGCGCGTCACTAGACAGCGATCGCAACTCCAATAACTGAGCATCA
>JAYUSC010000145.1:0-11685 GCA_043755885.1 Pseudanabaena sp.
TCTTGGTTTTATATGTCTATTTCTATAGCGAGAAGGAAGTAAAACCCAAAAATGTTGCGGCGGACATAGCCCACCGCAACATTTTTGGGTTTTATATGGAATCATCTATTTCTTGTAAGTCCCTTATAGAATGCGTGCGCGATCGCAGACCAATCAACTATGAACTAGAAAGGGGCAAAATTAGACGGCTGAGGATGCGGTTGTCTTCTAGTTGATAGAGAGATAGCTCTCCACCTGCCTCTATCATAAGGGTCTGACAGATCGCAAGATGCAAGCCAGGAGGCTGATCTAGTAACGATGGAGCTAAAGGATCGATCGCTCGACCTTGATGTAACTCCTGCAATAAAGACGCATCAACTACGCCATAATCGGTGATTGATAACTCTAGAAGCTTTTCGTCTATTTGACGACACCAGAGATCAATTCGACCACCAACTTCCGATCGCCCACAGGCAAATAGCAGCAACTCATTTAAAATCATCTCCATCTTCGCGATGTCACCACCAACGACGACATTGGCTTGGTTATGCACCTGTGACCAAATTTGACGTTGTTTGATTAGCGAATCAACACGCTCTAAGGCGCGTTTGAGCATACCTGCTAGAGGTGCAGTCTCATAGTTGGGACGCAAGCGCCATTGCTCTTTGCGGATAATCTGTGGGAGTGGCGATAGAGAACCCTGTAATTGTTTAAGAGAACTTTGCAAGGTAATGTTGTTGATGCCTCCAGTTCCATTAGCACGAGCATCAGCATCTAACAAACGCTGAACTCCAGAACTAACTGTACGATAGATATCTTCCAGACGACGGTGCTTGTACCAATTAAGGCGTTCCAGTTCTTGACGATTGTGTTTGAGATGATCGACTAGTAAGAGATGACGACGTGACCAAGCTAGTTGATTTGCCAACATATTAAACGCTTGCAATTGACGATCAACCCAACGCCGCCCTACGCGATCGGCGACCAAAATCATCCCTGTGGGCTGATGATCAGGAGTTGTGCGTAATGCAGTCACCATTAAATGTCCAAGCGCAGGAGCATTTAGCCAAGCTTTCGTCTGTTCTGGTAAGTCATGAATACTCAACGGCAGAATTCCCTCGCTTTGGATCGCCCACTGGGCAAGTGGATCTTCTTCGATCGCAATTAGGGTTTCGCTGATTGAGAGCTGATACTCATCGCGGCTAGCAAACACTGAAGCTATTTGTCCACCTTGGCGACCTGGTAGCCATACTACTAATACTGCAAGAGGGGATTGCGTAACCTGAGCCATTAATTGCGTCGCCGTGTGATGCAACTTATCAATGGCATTGCATTGTTGAATTGCAACTAAACCAAATTGAACTGCTTGATGAGACTTTTGGCGTTCATCGGATAAACGCTGCAACTCATTTTGGTGAACGATTAGCCCAATCTGCTGAGCAACAGCTTGTACCATTTCTCTTTCGGGGCGAGACCATGTGCGTGGGGATTCATGGGCAACCGCAAGAATACCTTCGAGAGACTTCCCAATCGAAGTACTGCTGACGATCATCGATCGCACATCAAGATCAATTAATGAATTTCGCCATGACAGAAATTTAAAATCGCTGTCGAGATTCTCTACAGTCGCTGCATCGGTAGATTGCTCCATCATCTGCACATCAACAGGAGCTAATCCTGGTAAAACCGAGGGAATGGGGCGGCGATTTTTAGGATGATACTGAAAATCAATCCGAAATACATCATTATCTTTGTCATAAGTTGACACCCAAAAACGTTCTAGTCCTAAGCGCTGACATAGCTGTTCCGCAGCTTGATCGAGGGCATTTTGCCAGTCGTGATCGGAATATATGGCTCTGGCGATACCTGCGGTGAGAATCTGATCGGAAGCAATGCGATCAAGAGTCACTTCCATTTCTTCTAGAGGTGCGGTAATGGCGGCTAGTTGGGCTGCACCACGCACAAAATTACGCTCATCATCTGTCCAGAGCCTTGGCTCATCGCCTTCCACTGACAAAAAGCCTAACAGTTCTGATTGGAAAAATATGGGTGCAATAATAATCGAAACCGCCCCGAATTGTTCCATGACGCGATTGCTAATTTCGCCTTTGGTCATGGACTTAGCATCAACTACCACCACCACCTGATCTTTGGATAGAGCCTGATACAAACTAGGAGCATTTTGGACAGTTACTCCAGCCGTATTGTCAACTGCTTGCTTCATTTTTGGTCCTGGCTGACGATTGGCAATCCTCCGCCAAAAATATTGATGCTCGCGTTCAAACCAATAAATATTGGTGTGATCGGGCATCACGAAGCTATGGGTTTCCTGCACAATCTCTTCGAGACGTTCAGTAAGTGCTGGTATATTCCGAATTTTTGAGAGGATTTGTAGTAATGGCTCATCAGGACGCTTGGCATTATGATGATGCCACTCGTCATCAAGGCGGCTGAGGGTGGAGCCAAGAGCGCCAAGGACTACCGAAAGTCTCGCTCTTTCTTCGTTACGCGGGGTGACATTCCACAAATTGGAGCCTAAGAGGACTACGCCAAAGCTGCGATCGCGATGATAGATCGGCCAAAGCAATGTGCCTTGAATATCAAATTTTTGGGCTAATTTTTGCCATTCCCCACTACGTTTTTCTTGACGTAGATCGGCGATCGGTACAGGCTTGCGTTGCAAAATCACTTGATCGAGCAAATCCCCCGCATTGAGATTAAATCGTTCTTTTAAAAACTTAATTTCACCCTGAGGTGTTGTCCCACCTTTACCTGTAAGTCGGTGGTTTTCTGCGTCATAAAGCCCAATCCAGATCAGTTTGTACTCAAAATTGTCTCGAAGATAATCGAGGGTTGCGGTCAATAAGTTGTCAATACTGTCTTCATCACGCAAGAACTGCATGATTCGCCCAAGGTTAACAAATTGGCGATCCCATGGGTTAGCTCCTGCTTGACTCATATTTTTACCCTGACGGATTTAGACTTAGGTATGGCTAGAGCGACGTAGCGTAATAAAGTGAAATTTCTTAGAAATTTAAGGTTATAAAAAGTATACCGATACAATCCTACAATCTTTAACTTAGAAAGTCAGCAACACATCATACTTTTATAGCATTTACTTGCTTCTAAACCAAGAATTGCTGGTGCGGCGCTTTGCGCCGCACCACACCACGATTAATTTTCGATGAGCCATTCTAGCGATCGCGCCCCAATTTGGAGCGGAATGCTGACAGCTTTGCCAAGGCGCGGACGTTCTTTGGTGATTTCGATAAATTTTTGAACTTGTTCGACTACGCCCCAATCGCTTAGATATGAGGCAATTGTATCAAGATGTTGCATAAACTCTGCTTCACTCATCGAAAAAGACTGTTGCTCTTGATAGCGCCACATTACTTGCAAGAAAATTTTGCCTTGGGTTTTGCGTAATTGCACGTCATAGGAATAGTCCCATTTATTGGCGATCGCCTGACGAAGTTCTGCGCCTGTCATAGTTTTTATATTTTTTGCTGAACACATCTTATAGCGCAAAGCGCTATACCCAAACCCAGATAATTTTTGAAAAGCGTTGCGAAGCAACGCTTTTCAAAAATTATCTAGATCGCACTCATCTGCAACCCCGTTATACCTTAGTCCTCGCCTACATCATTGCCTTGCTCAGATTTCCTTGAGCGGTTTGCAGCAATCGCTCGGCGGCGGCGACATCTAGGCTATTCCAATGCATTAACAAACCTAATTTGACTCGGTTGCCCGATCGCAATAATAATTTTGCTGCCTCATCACGGCTGAGGGCGGTGAGATCGCTGATAATGCGAATGGCGCGGTCTTCGAGTTTGCTATTGGTGACCGAGACATCGATCATCCGATTGCCATAAACTTTACCTAACAGCACCATTACGCCTGTGGAAATGGTATTTAAAACTAATTTTGTGGCTGTCCCAGCCTTAAGTCTGGTCGATCCCGCTAAGATTTCTGCCCCAACTAGCGGACGGATCTCGATATCATACTGGATCGGAAATTGGTCAGGTGGTACACAGCAAAAAAAGATTGTTTTCGCGCCCCTTTGCTTGGCTTGCTTCAGCGCTCCATGTACATAGGGCGTAGTTCCGCCTGCCGTAATTCCAAACACAACATCGCGATCGCAAATATTTTTTTCCGCGATCGCAACTGCACCATCGTCTTCGCGATCTTCGAGGGCTTCAGAGCTGCGTACCATTGCATTCATTCCCCCTGCCAAGATGCCTTGAATTAACTCAGGGTCACTACAAAAGGTGGGTGGACATTCGGCAGCATCGAGGACACCGAGCCGCCCACTTGTGCCAGCACCAACATAAAACAATCTGCCACCATGTTTGATTGCTGCGGCAATGGTGGTAATCGCGATCGCAATTTCTGCTTTTTCTTCACCAACGGCGGCGACTGCCTTGGCATCCTCTTGATTAAACAGCTCGACGATTTCTAAAGCGCTGAGCCGATCAAGATTTTGGCTATGGGGATTTGTTTGCTCTGTTAATAAATAACCGCGATCGCTATTCTTTAATGCATTATTCACTGGCCAAACTCAACCCTTGCTTTTTCGACAATTTCTGCGGTAATCGTATCACTACCTGCGGCTTGAGCAAGTTGCTCGATTCTTTGGCGAGCTTGCGATCGCACAAAGTAGGGAATATTTTTGTACTTGATTTTTGCTTCGGCTGTCCAAGTTAAGCCTTCATCATAATCTGATTTTTGCATGGTTTTTTAGGTGATTTGCGATCGCTAGTATGCCATCCCCTCAGTTTGCATCAAAATTTGCTTCGCGTAGATTTACAATCCTGCCATAAAAACGAAAACACAGGGCTTTACATTTCCTTGTCGGTAATGTAGTAATGTAGGGGCTAAGCATTTGCGCCACAATTGTTAAACTCACCACAGAAACCTCGATCTGCAAATGCTCAGCCCTCTATGCTTTTACAGAGAATTTGTCCCTGCGTTGCGAGGTTTTGGGCAGAGCATTCCCACAACAAGATCGTCTAAAAGTTTATCAATTCCTGTGGGAATGCTCGGCCCCTACAGCCTTATTAATATAAATCACCAAAGGCAACGGAAAAGAGATCGCAGATTCATAACCAGTTGCCAACTAAGGTAAATGAAGACCAAAAGAAAGGATGCTTCAGATCAACGCCTCTGGTATCAATCAGAAAGGGAATATTCGGGAATCCTTTCACGCCAATAATCTGATTATTTTTAATTGTGACTTCACCGCGCAAAAATGCTAACTGCGCCTCTTGGAGTGCGATCGCTTTACTCGGTGCGGTGGGCAATCCGCGATAAAAACGAATCATCAAGGGAGCCGTACCCGCGTCGCTGACTGTCCAGAGCGAAGCCAAGACGCTCTTCGCGCCCGAATCTACTGCCAAACCTGCCAAGCCTAGATTTTGACCAACGGCAGTCTCACAAGCGCTGAGAGTTAGCAGATCGGTGACCAGATTCATTTTGGAGATTTGATCCATTTGTAAGCGATCGCCCCAAAATTGAATGAAAGATTCCTGTGGTGAATTTTTGACAAATTTGGCATGGGTGGCGAGATGGATAATCCCAAAATTCTGACTACTGATTTGCGATCGCAGATTATCTTTAGTAAAGTCACTATTCATAAAAGTTTTGCCAACTAATACCTGCGAAGATATCGTCTCAACCTCTACTTTCGTGGCTGGCAATGGCGACAAACCTTCGACGGACTCAGACAGTCCCATCGCTAAGATTTGCGGAATCAGCGCGCGATCGGGACGGTTTGGTTCAGTTAACTGCCATGAAGGAATCGTCGTCACCGCGTATTTCTCGACGAGATAACGCTTGCCATCATGGAATGCGGCTGGTGGCACTACGCGCAAATTCCCATTCATCACAAATACCAGTGTTTTCACTTGGGCTTTTTCTAGCTCAGGCTCCATCGGGCGCACCACCCAATCATAAAGCTGCTGTGACTGAGGTAAAAAGTCGTTAGAACTGGTATCCCGCAAATTATTACGAAAATCAATGATCACGCGATCGATTTCTTCGGTGGTGACATTAGATGCAACTTTCCGAAATGGCATACCGTTGCTTTGATTGGTTTGAGCGATCGGCAACCCAATTTTTTCTGGTAACGACTTTGCGCCAATCCGAGTCCGTGAAAATATTCCCGCAGGTCGATTTGGGCTAGCTGGCGGTACTCCAATTAGTTCTAAACCACCTTTAGAGGTAGTGACATAAATCAGGGCAGTCGGGCTTCCTGTCAGTTTTGAGATGCGTTGCACCTCTGAGGCATAGCAGTCATCACTGTCAGGCTTAGGCGATCGCAGACGTTTGCGTAAATAAGCCTCCAACTCAGCGCCATAGCCTTTCTCAAGCGCATTACAAGCCTGCGGTAATTGATTCTGAGCCGCATATTGCCGCGCCAACAGAAAGTACAATCGCCCAATTTGTCCACGAATTTCGGCGATGTCAGGAGACAAATCAACCTGCTGTTGGTCGCTATTACCAGAACGACTTAAGGAATTAATCAGATTTAAAAGTATTAACGGATTAAAACCACCGCTAGAAGGGGTTCGTGAAGGTGAATCAGGAAATTGCGATGGGGAATCAGGAAATTGCGATCGCGCAGGTTTAGGGAAACTTAGCGACATCATCGCAAGCATTAAGGAAAGAAACCACAACAAAAAATATCGCATATGACTTTGCTCCTAAATTTCCTTAGATCTATTGTCACCCAAATAATCTGCGATCGCATTTTCTAATTGGCTTGTAAGTAGCTAGGCGCAATTAAATAAAAAAACCCAGAATGTATACCGCCCGCGTAACGGGCGGTATACATTCTGGGTTTGGGTTTTATATTTTGGATAAGTTTCTTATTCTTCCTCAATCCCAAAAACCTGATTGAAAGTTTTAAGAACTTTGTAACCAGTATCAATCGACTCAAGCGGATCTTTGCGGAGGCGGTGACGTAGGCATAGACCAATGACTCGTTTAATGTCATCCACTTCCACTTCCTTGCGTCCCTCAAAAGCGGCGATCGCACGCGCAGCCCGATTGCTGACAATATCGCCGCGCAAACCATCAACATTAAGCTCAGAGCAAACTCTGGAGATATTCAAACGTAAATCGGCAGGAATATCCACTTCACTAAGAAGAGTTTGCGCTCTGACGATTTGGGCTTGAAGTTCTTCTTGGCGATCTGCATAGTCGATCAGGAACCCGTGAGGATTTCCGTCAAAATTAGTGCGTTCCTCGACTACACGCACCCGCAATTCTGGTTCGCGCACAGTCCGAATTTCGGCGTACATGCCAAAGCGATCGAGCAACTGTGGACGTAATTCACCTTCTTCAGGGTTGCCAGAGCCGACTAATACAAAACGGGCGGGGTGACGAATGGAAATCCCTTCTCGTTCAACGGTATTCCATCCCGAAGCTGCCGAGTCTAACAGCACATCGACTAAGTGATCGTCGAGAAGATTGACTTCATCAATGTAGAGAATGCCGCGATTTGCTTTTGCTAGTAATCCTAATTCAAAAGCTTTAACCCCTTCCGATAGAGCTTTCTCAATATCGATTGTGCCGCAAACCCGATCTTCGGTTGCGCCAAGGGGCAAATCCACCATGATTACTTGCTTGGTGGAGACTGCGAGAACTTCGCCATTGGCAACACGGCGGCGCACTTCTTCGCTTTGCAAGTCGCCGTCGGTGGGATGGCTGCTAAAGGGATCGCCCTCAACAACTTCGATTTCAGGTAAGAGGTCGGCAAGGGCGCGAACGGTGGTAGATTTGCCCGTACCGCGATCGCCCATGACCATCACTCCACCGATTTTAGGATCGATGACGTTGAGCAACAGGGCGAGCTTCATTTCTTCCTGTCCGATCACGGCGGTGAAAGGAAATACAGGTCGTCTTGTCGTTACAGTTGGTTTAATGGGAGTTGCAATCAAGGTTTTTTAAATTTTGGATCGATAAAGTTGTCACTCTAGCCAATATACAGCTTTATCATCGCCGATTTCCTGAAAATTCGCAGAAAATCCATGGACTGCTAAGGGATTTCCTGTCCTCTGACTGTCGCCATTTGTAAGTTATGCCCCACGGAGGATTGGTGGTGCATCGCGCCACCACTGCTGCTGCTATATGATGGAGCTTGATCCTCAGCTATCATCATCACATTTCCTCCTATGACTATCGCATCCCTAAGCTGGACAGAGCTAGAGTCTCTCACAGATTTCCAAATAGATACTGTCAATGGCTCCACTAATGCACAAGCTAATTTACGCCTATTTGGACAGACTGAAGCTGATGTGCGCGTGACCCTATATCGCGACCATCATGCATGGTGTCCCTACTGTCAAAAAATTTGGCTATGGCTAGAGGAAAAACAGATTCCCTATCGCATTGCCAAAATAACCATGTTTTGCTACGGCGAAAAGGAAAGTTGGTACAAAAAGATTGTACCTTCGGGAATGCTGCCGGCGATCGCAATAGACGGACAGATCATTACTGAAAGCGATGATATCTTGATTGCCTTAGAAAAAGTCTTTGGCTCTCTAAGACATGGCATGAACGACGCTCAAGTTGTCCCGATTAGAAGACTAGAAAGAACCTTGTTTAGAGCTTGGTGTGAATGGCTCTGTCGTCCCGTCAGTTCCGCAGCTCAAGAGCAACGTCATCGCCAACAATTTATTGAAGTCATGCAAAAAGTAGAAGAGGTTTTAGGCAGTACGCCTAGCTCCTATTTTCTCGAAGACTTTGGTACTGCGGATGTAATCTTTACGCCATATGTAGAGCGGATGAATGCTAGTCTCTACTATTACAAAGGTTATTCCATGCGCGAAGCTAATCCAAGAATGTCTGCTTGGTTTGATGCGATGGAAACCCGTTCAACCTATCGCGGTACTCAGAGCGACTTTCATACCCATGCTCATGACTTACCACCTCAGATGGGAGGCTGCTATGAGAATGGAGAACCGCAGATGCTGATTAATAAAGAACGAGTAGATTATGGCTCTTGGTTGGGACTTCCCGATGTGACTTACCCAGAACCAGCTAACTCTCGTCAGGAAGCACTACAACGAGTAATCAAACATCGCCCTAATATTATTAAAGTCAATCCTGCGGACAATCAATTATTTGATCTTGCCTTGCGTTGTGCTTTAACAAATATGATGACTGATCAGGAATGTATACCACCATCTGAGTCTGATCTGGCTTTGCGATATCTACGCGATCGCATTAGTGTGCCTCGCGATATGTCAATCTATGCCGCTAAGCGTCTGAGAGAGGCTCTAGAAAAAACTGCGGCTTTAGTAGGCGATCGCCAAAGCCCGCCCATTCCCGTCAGAAATCGCCGCGATCAAGATCCAGCAAACTTTATTTCTCTCTCATCAAAAAGTTAGGGTTTAGAGAGTCTGGGCGAGCAAAACCGGGTAGCGATCAATGTCAAAGATTGGTAGAGAGCTACCGCAATTTTTGAGCGAACGAACCTATAAATTTTTTAAAAGTGTTGCGAAGCAACACTTTTAAAAAATTTATAGGTTCGGGTTTGAGTGCAAAGTGCTGAAACAGTATGGCGCGATCGCCCAAAATAAAGGTAGGATTTTCGATGGATTAGTAACAACACCGCAACCGTCATGGATCACCCCAAAAACTTGGGCTACACACAGCCAGCCGAATGGCAACCACACCAAACCTGTTGGCTCGCTTTCCCCAGCCATCGTGACCTGTGGTTAGAATATCTCGATATCGTCCAAGCAGAATTTGTCGCTCTCGCCAAAGCGATCGCCACATCCGAAAAGCTAGAAATACTAGTATTAGCAGAAACGGCGGCTTTGGCAAAAGAACTGCTCGGTGATTTACCAGTGCGATTCCACCAAATTCCCTTTGGGGACATCTGGATGCGCGATATCACCCCCATCTACATCAAAAATGCGAATGGGGAACTCGGTGCTTTGCGTTTTCAATGGAACGGCTGGGGTGGTAAATATCTGCTCGAACATGATGATCTCGTAGCAGAAAAAATCCTTCAAACTCTTAATATTCCTAAATTTGAATTTGAATGGGTACTCGAAGGTGGCGCGATCGAAGTAGATGGCGAAGGAACTTGCCTTACTACCAAGCAGTGTTTACTTAATCCCAATCGCAATCCTCATTTGAATCAAAATGAGATCGAGTCTGGATTAAAAAAAGCCTTAGGAGTAGAAAAAATCCTTTGGCTCGATGAAGGGCTGCTCAATGACCATACTGATGGACATATCGATACGATCGCTCGTTTCATCGCCCCACATACAGTCATGTGTATGCAACCAACCTCAGAAGAAGATCCCAATTATCAAGTCCTCAATCATATCGCTGCCCAATTAGAAGCTATGACCGACGCTAAGGGGCGTAAATTAGATGTCGTTAAAATCCCTTGTCCCAATCTCGTTCTCGATGACGAAGACGAAATTATGCCTGCTAGTTATCTCAACTTTTACATCTCCAACGATAGCGTAATTATTCCCACCTATGGCTCGGCAAATGATCAACTAGCAGTAGCTGAAATCGCCAAGCATTTCCCCGATCGCAAAGCCATCGGTCTGTCAGCCAAACATATTCTTTTAGGTGGTGGCGCATTTCACTGCATCACCTGTCACCAGCCCAAATAGGCAGTTCAGTGCAAAGTGTGGAACTTCCGATAATTTTTTGAGAGTAACATTAATTATGTCATGGATAGAATTGAGCCTCGATACGACTAATGAAGCCGTGGATTGGGTTTGCATCTTACTCGCCAATGCGATCGCAGCCACAGATATGCATATTAGCAAATACAGAGATCCCGCCGCCAAATGGACATTCACCATCCAAATGTACCTACCTAAAGATACCCAGATCTATCAACGTATAGAGACGATCGCTTCTATCCTCAAACCACTCCATCGCACAGGGCTGACCACCGAATTACAAACTTTCGTAGTTGATCAGAAGCCTCCTAAAATAGAACCTAATCTCGAAAATTCTTTAGTTCGGCACATAGGCGATCGCTTTGTAATTCTATCTACTGACTCCAATTATCAAACTAGTAATTCCCAAGAGATTGTTCTCCGCCTCCAAAATAGTCTCGCCTTTGGCAGTGGTCTCCATCCCGCCACAATTCTCAGTTTGCAACTCCTCGAACGTCATGTCAAAACTGAAATTTATGCACTCGATCTCGGCTCAGGGTCAGGAATTCTCAGCGTGGCTCTAGCAAAAATTGGCGCAAAGGTCTTAGCGATCGATAACGATCGCATAGCCGTAGCCGCCACTCAAGACGCAGTAAAAAGAAACCAAGTCTCGTCGCAGGTTACAGTCATAGAGGCGAGTCTAGGTAGTGCTAGCCAGTTAGGGCATTGGATGGGCGGTGATAGCATCAAGTCAGTCACAGCGATCGAGGCTAATGGACAGTTCGATCTAATCGTGGCAAATATTTTTGCGCGAGTGCATATTGCTCTCGCCGCCGAATTTTACAAGGCTTTACGCAATACTTCTACACACTCAGGACTCTTAATCACCGCAGGTTATACCAACGATCGCCAAGAAGATGTAACGTCGGCAATGATTGCGGCAGGTTTTGCAGTATGCGATCGCGCTCAAATTGATGAATGGATTGCGATCGCCTATATCAGGAAGTAAATTTTCAAAAGTATGCCAACTACTCCCTTCCCAGTGAATAATTAGGCGTGCGCGGCGAAGCCG
>JAYUSC010000146.1:0-4804 GCA_043755885.1 Pseudanabaena sp.
GGCGGCGCAAAGCGCCGCCTCTCATCTTTTGGGTTTATATGTGAATATAGAGGTCTAGCTCTTTATTTATAGAAAATCTATGGCTATTACAAAATTATCTGAAGTCGAAATCTCATCTGCGATCGCACAGTTAGCAGATTGGTCAGTTGTTGATCTCAAGTTGCAAAAAAACTTTAAGTTTCGTGATTTTGTAGAGGCTTTTGGCTTTATTAGCAAAGTTGCGATCGTGGCTGACAAGATGGGACATCATCCTGAACTTTTTAATGTCTACAACAAAGTCAAAATCGATCTCACTACCCATGATGCTGGTGGTATCAGCGCTCTTGACTTTGAACTAGCCCAAAAAATTGACAAATTGCTATAGCGCTTTGCGCTCAAAACCAAAAAAGTGTGAGGCGGACTCTGCGCCGCCTCACACTTTTTTGGTTTTGCACCCTAATAAGAATGGCGACAGCTATAAGATCAGAAATTGCCATAAAGAGATGGGACGCAAAGCGTCCCATCTCTTTATGCGTGGCGCTTTTGATGCCATTGCCATGAGTGCTGCAAAATTAGGTTTAAATCGGCATATTTGGGCTGCCAATTTAAAATACTCCTTGCTTTCTCGCTGCTGCCAACCAAAGCTGGCGGATCTCCTGCACGGCGATCGCCCATCACCACATTAATTGGCTTACCCGTAATTTGCTTCGCCGCATCAATTACTTCTTTGACCGAAAAGCCATTGCCATTACCAAGATTAAAAATTTCGCTCTTGTTGCCATTGAGCAAATATTGCAAGCCCAATACATGCGCTTCAGCTAGATCAGCGACATGGATATAGTCGCGAATGCAAGTTCCGTCTGCGGTCGGATAATCAGATCCATAAACGGTAATCGCGTCACGGATACCCAGCGCCGTTTGCAAAATTAACGGAATCAGATGTGTCTCAGGATTGTGATCCTCACCGATCGCACCAGTCGGGTCAGCTCCAGCCGCATTAAAATATCGGAAAATTACTGATTTCAGCCCATAAGCGACATCAAAATCTTGCAAAATCCGCTCCACCATTAGCTTCGTCGCTCCATAGGGATTGATCGGCGCTTGAGGATGATCTTCGGTAATCGGTATTTGCTGCGGTACGCCATAACTGGCACAGGTTGACGAAAAAACAAATGATTTAATATTGGCGGCAACCATCGCCTCTAGCAAGGTCAAAGTCCCCACCACATTGTTGCGATAGTACTTATCAGGCTGCGTCACCGACTCACCCACATAGGCATAGGCGGCAAAATGCATCACCGCGCTTATTTTGCGATCGCAAAATAAGCGATCAAGTAAATTGCGATCGTTAGTATCGCCAACAATCAATTCTGCACCTAATGTTTCGGCAATATCCTGATGACCATAGACGAGATTATCTAAAATCAAAACTTCATAACCGACATGTTGCAGTGCTTTGACAGCATGGGAACCGATGTATCCTGCGCCGCCCGTAACTAATATTGTTTGGTTAGTCATAACGTTTGATTATTATTTTTGTATTAATTTATAACGCTTTTTACGCTTAAAACCCATAAATTGTACGAGCGCTCTGCGCTCCTACAATTTATGGGTTCTAGAGGCGTGATTTGAGAATGTCAAAAATTTCAGGTGAAATTTGGGTGCGGAGCGATCGCCCTAACCGATTTTTCTTTTGAGCTATTTGTAAACATGCCAACTTTTGGCAAAGATACGCCGATCGCCCCATGCCGTGATCAAGTTGGATCTGAAAATGATTAGCCGCAACTTTGTTTTCAAGATCATCAGTCGTTGCGATCGGTACACGCACCAAACGCCAAAAATTGTCGCGCAGAGCGACACACTGGCAACTAACACAACGTCTGTGTAGCTTTAGAGCCAAACTAAACTCACTCCTAATCTTTCAACATTGAAATGACTCGTGTGAAGCGCACCCTGTGGGTGCGTTTCCTGATTGACTGACAAAACTCCTGAAACCCTTATTCTTGAGTTATGTTGGGTTAGTGCCAGCGTAACCCAACATAACTCAAGCTGGTGTTGGGTTTCACGTTGTTCAACCCAACCTACAAAAAACTTTTGTCAGTCAACCAGGTGCGTTTCACACAAATTATTTTTTAATTTTCATCGTTTTCATCGTTTTCATCAATCTGATCATCTGGTTCAGATGGGGTCAAGGATTTTACGGTCCTGACCACATTGTCATGAGCCTTGCGATCTTCTTCTTCATAGTCGTACTTGGACAAATTTTTGATATCAATTTTCCAGCCAGTCAACCGCGCCGCCAAACGGACATTTTGTCCTTCCTTACCGATCGCAAGACTAAGTTGATCTTCAGGGACGATCACATGGGCAATTCTTTCATTGGCATTAATCAAGCGCACTTCATGAATCCTTGCAGGGCTTAATGAATTGGCAATATAAGTCGAAGGATCGGGCGACCATCTGATCACATCAATTTTTTCGCCGCGTAGCTCAGCAACCACCGCCTGAATTCGCGACCCCCTTGCGCCAATACAAGCACCCACAGGATCAACATCGCGCTCCAGCGTATCTACGGCAATTTTAGTACGGGGACCAACCGCAGAAGATGGCGGATTAGCTTCTCTGGCGACAGCGACAATCCGCACGATTTCTTCTTCGATTTCAGGTACTTCATTCGCAAACAAATACACGACCAAGCCGGCATCAGCGCGTGAAACTAATAACTGCGGACCACGCCGTGAACCTTCAAAGACTTTTTTCAGATAAACCTTAAGAGTCATATTGGGGCGATAAGGTCTTTCGCCTGCTAGTTGTTCGCGTTTTGGTAGCTCGGCTTCAACCTCAGGCTGTCCAAATCCACTACTAACAGAAACAATTACGGAAGTAGTTTCAAAACGCAGTACTCGACCTTGTAAAACGGTTCCCTCGATGTCTTGAAACTCTTCTTGAATGATCTTGCGCTGTTGATCTCTCAGCTTTTGAGCTAATACTTGTTTCGTCTGAATTGCCGCCATGCGTCCAAAGTCACCTTGCTCTGGAGTCACATCGACGACTACAGTTCCACCAGCTTGGGCTTCAGGCGCAACTTCACGTACTTCAAATAGACCAATCTCATGATCGGCATCACCAACTTCATCGACAATTGTTTTCGTCGCTAGCACTCGAAACCCTTCACTTTCGAGATCTAGTTCTACATCAAAGTTATTAAAATGTTCCTCTTCAAAGTTAATGCCATCGGAGCGATAGGTTTTGCGGAAGCGCTCATAGCCCTTAAGCAAAGCTTCACGCAAAGCATTTTGGACAGCATGTTTGGGGAGATTACGCTCTTTGCTAATCACCTCCACCATTTGTCCTAATCCAGGTAAATTCAATAATGACATAAGTATTTCTCGCTTCTATAAAAATCAATAACTGCAATGCTCTATAGCGTTTTTTATTTTGCCTACAGCAAAATAAAAAACCCAAACCCTTACTGTGATATAGCTTCTCTTTATTCCATCTTGGCTAATTCAACGCTCTCAACAAGTTCACGGGGAATATTAACAATTCGCCCCTTGATGCTAATCGTCACATGTGTCTCGTTTCGTGACATGAGATGCCCACTCCAACTTTGCTTGCCTTCAGGCAGATCGGCTGCGCTAACGGTAACCATGAAACCGCGAAAAGCGACAAATTCGCGATCGCCCTGCAATTGACGTTCTGCTCCTGGGCTAGAAATTTCTAACACATAGGCTTGAGGAATCAAATCAGCTTCATCTAGAGTTGGCTCTAACGCCCGACTCATCCGTTCGCAGTCCTCTAACCCCGTGTTTTGGTCGGGATTGCGAATATCGACCCGCAATACCATCGGATTTTTATTGGTTTGCAACACAACATCGACAACCTCTAACCCAAGGGGCGAGGCAACTTCTTCAGCAATTTGAAAAATTTGCGGAATTAGAGGATGACTCATAGAATTTAAAATTTGAGCTTACAGTGTGAACGTTTTTGTTTTTGAAGTAAGAGTTTTAGATCCAAGCTGTAAAAAGTCGTTTTAAAAACAAAAAAGTGGGACAATCGCCCACTCTTTGAGTGCTTTTCTTTTTAACCAACCACAACAAAAAACATCACAGTTGCGATCCTTTTGCTGCTGTAGAAATGACTACTACTTGCAAAACCTTGCAACAAGTAATATTCAGATACATTTACTTGGAGCTTGTGTATCACAGTGAAAACATGACCGTCTTAGTGTGTTTTCTCTTGATGACTTGACTGCTGATACTGAAGTTTATATTATCACGCCCATTACGGATCAAGGACAAAAAACGGTGATTTTGCCTAAATCACTAATTCTGGGCGCTCTTCGGGCAAAATTGCGCCTTGGACTGGGCAGACCTGCAAGCAAACACCGCAGTCAATACAAATTGAAGCGTCAATCTTAAACCAAATCGTCCCTTTCTCGTTCGCGCCATCCCCCTGAGCGATACAGGCGACAGGACAAGCGGGTACGCAGTCTGCTATGCCTTCACATATATTGGATGCGATCGTATAAGCCATGTATGTATTGCTGC
Organism: Pseudanabaena sp.; assembly: GCA_043755885.1. Classification (GTDB taxonomy): domain Bacteria; phylum Cyanobacteriota; class Cyanobacteriia; order Pseudanabaenales; family Pseudanabaenaceae; genus Pseudanabaena. The sequence continues at coordinate 4,530 of JAYUSC010000146.1, forward strand.
TAATGCTACTGCTAACATCATATCTATAAGCACAAAAGCTGAAGGTAGCATTATGCTACCTTCGGCTTTTATGCTTGTAGATATTGATAAAAGGTTTTTTATGAAAACATTACAGCTAGGTACAAGCTGGTTTTTGGAGGAGGCGGGTGGATTAGCTCGTGTTTATTACGGTTGTGTCAACTATTTGCCAAAGGTTGGGGTTGAGGTTAATGGCTTAGTGGCTGGAAGCGATCGCATTTTTCAAAGTTCAGGGGGAAAAGTGCAAACCTTTGCCG
>JAYUSC010000147.1:0-11649 GCA_043755885.1 Pseudanabaena sp.
CGTTGGTGGTTGGAGCGATTGGTGTGCGTATTAAGGGCATCTCTAAAAATAGGTGTAGACAGAGCAAGGAAGGAGTCATCCCCGAAGCATGGAAAGAACAACCGAATAAACTAGAGCAGAAAGATACTGATGCAAGATGGACAAAGAAAAATGACATCAGCTACTATGGCTACAAGAATCATGTGGATGTGGATGTCAAACACAAACTGGTTAGGGACTATGAAGTAACCCATGCGGCTGTCCATGACTCGCAAGTAGTCGATGAGATTATCGACCCTCACAACCTACATTCAGCAGGTTATTTAGGACAAAAAATAATAATTGCGGGAGGATGCGCCAAGAAATTGCAAAATTAGATTTTGTCTATCAGAGAGTTTAATCTGAAACTTCAGATTATTAAAAAAGACTAAATGAACAGAGAGAAAGCACTGAAGAATCCAACGTAGAGTAGGACGAGCAGTTGGCTTCTCCTTTTGGTCAGGAAGAGAAGCATTAGCTTGTTCTAAAGCGAGTCTGAGTTGACGCTGCCCCAAAGTATAGACCATGAGAGCAAGAGTCATCAGCATAGCCAGAGCCATGATTCGCTTGGAGTTTTTGAGAAAGACACAGGAAGCAAAGATCCTCTGTTCTTTGCTTAGTGGTGTTGGAACATGGTAGCGCCACAGTTGGCTTCGAGGATTATCGTCCAGTCTTAGAACAAGTACTCTCCATATTGCCACCGCAAAGCAAGGTGACCTTACTTGCCGACCGAGGTTTTGAACATGGGGAATTAATGCGTTGGTTAAATCGAAATCAATGGTCTTGGGCAATTCGAGCAAAGACCGATCTGCTAGTGACTTTACCCACAGGTTCAACCCATAGTGTCGAAAAACTAATACCACCCTCAGAGCAAGCTTATCTATTCCCTGATGTTACGGTACTCGGTGATATTAATTGTCACTTAGCCACGGCAAATCTAACAATGGCTAACGGTTCATGGGCTGTCCTTACCGCTATTCCCCCATCATTACAGACCTTTGCTCTTTATGGCAAACGCTTCGGTGGAATTGAACCTCATTTTAAGGATTACAAGTCTGGGACTTTTGATATTGTAAGCTCTCATCTCCGCGATGCTCAAGCTCTCACTTGTTTATTTATGCTCCTTGCCACGGCTTCCTTGATTGCTTTGATTCTCGGTATGATGTTGGTGCGTTTAGGGCAGAGGGCTTGGATTGATTGGCATGATAATCGCGGCTTGAGTTTTCTGCAACTCGGTCTCCGTAATCTTCGCAGCCTTCTTTACCAACAGAAACCACTGCCTTTATTGGAGATTTTGCCCAGAAGTAACCCTCCTCCTGCCTGTGCTTCTGCTGCCAAACGAGAAAAGTTAGATTTTCGTATTGAATTCTCTCGTGTTACCGCTTTCTCAGAATGAGACTCGCCTGAGTTTTCTGCACCACTAAGGACAAAAGCCTCGCCGATCTCGATAATCTGCCAGAACCCGATATCCTCGCCAATGAAATCATCGAAAACATCGAAGCAGGGCTAGCCAGTTTTCGCGAAATTATGGACACGATCAATGCGATCGCACTAGATGCTGAATAATAACTAATCTGTACCCCTTAGCTTTTTTTTATGCTGCCTAGCGAACTCCTGATGCATCGACTGAATGGCGAAACCGTCATTCCGAAAAGATTGAAATTAGACGATCAGCATCTAACTGCGATCGCAACGGAATTAATCGCAATTTTTGAGAATGCTAAGGGCGGGACACAGAGCGAACTCGATCGCCTATTGCAAGAACTCGAAGGCGACACACCCGATTATCGTGTGAAGCGGGGATTGGCGCATATTCTTAAGTCTAGTTTCAGCACTTTTGAAATAATTAGTCCCCTCGAACCGCAGGAATTACGCCGTCGTATATTTGAATTGTCAGCTCAAGTCATACCTAGTCAGCAAGCTACAGAGCAAACTCTCACCAAACTTGCTGGTAGCCTGACAGAAGAGCTTAAGCGCGAAGTTTTACCTGCTCAAATTACAAAGGGACTATATGCTGATCTGATGGAAAATCGGATTCTGACCGAATTTGAAATCCCTACGCCTGAAGCGCTCATCCATCGCTATAATCTCTCGCAAGTGCAGGGGATTTTCTATCGGGCAAGTCACATGACTCTAAAAGTCCATCGCAATGACCCTGGGGAATATAAGCTGCTATTCCGTTATCTGAAGTTATTTCAACTAATGTCCTATATCGAAGGTGATGTCGATTATGGCTTCACGATTACCGTTGACGGCGCGACGAGTTTGTTTGGTACGAGTACTCGTTACGGACTTGCGATCGCAAAGCTTCTTCCTGCCTTACTTCATGTCACCAAATGGAGTCTCAACGCCACCCTCATTGAAAAAGACACTTATTCCAAACAAAAGCGTACAGGTTTATTTACTCTAGATTCTGATTGTGGTTTAGTCAGTCATTATCCTGCGGGCAAGATGTATGACAGTGCGATCGAGTCTTCATTTGCGGAGCGTTGGGCTGAGTTAAAAACAGAATGGAAGTTGGAAAGAGAAGTGGATTTAATTCCCATCCCTGGGAGTGTGATGATTCCTGATTTTCGGTTAGTGCATCCTGATGGACGCACTTATTTATTGGAGATTGTCGGCTATTGGCGACCTGAGTATTTACGCAAGAAGTTTTCGCAGGTGCGACAAGCTAATTGTGAGAATTTGATTTTGGCGATTTCGGAACGGCTGAATCTAGAAAAAGCAGGCGTAAAGGTAAGTGATACACCTGCGTTGACGGTTTGGTTTAAGGATAAACTTTCGCCCAAAGTCGTGTTACAGGCGATCGAATAAAGAACAAATTTTTTTGTGGCGCGGCTTCGCCGCGCCACAAAAAAATTGGTTCTTTAAGGATTGCAATAGGAGCAGTACATCGGATCAGCAGTTTGTACTTCATCTGGGAATAGAACTTCTTGCTGAAACTGACAGCGATCGCAACGATAAACATGAGCGCGAGTAACTTGAGTTGGCAGTCCGCAAAGTTCACAAGGTAAACCCTTGATTTTGTCCATCACATCAAAATCCACAAAATTACAATTAGGACAGAATTGCTGCAACTTCCGCACAAGATCCTCAGTTGCCTTAGCGATATTGCTCATGCGAGTTGGATTGTACAGCGATCGCATATCTGTTTCTATATGGATTAAAGGTGATTGTTTCAGCAACTCATGAACAGATTCCTTGAGCAAATCTTCTGAAGTAATTCCTTTATAAATGGACTCCTTTGCAGAAGTCTTGGCATCTTGCATCAGCACGATCGCATGATCAGGAAAGCCAACTTTGAGCGCAAAATCGTAGGCTTGCTCATAGCTAGAAATCTCTCGATGGCGAAAGTTTGTATCAGCAGAAAGAAATTCTCCGTAAACGGTGAAGTTATGTTTTTGATCTAGCAACAACACAATTTCGCGATTGTAGGGAATCCCTAGCATTGGATGCGGAAAAAAGCTACCCTCACTTGCGATCGCTAAATCAGCAGCTACTAATTCTAAAGCTTTTTCAGCTTTGAGTTTAGCAGTTTCGACTTGATTAGCAGGGCGCTCAATATCGCGAGTAAATGTGCCGAACAAGTCGCTATCAAAATCTTGAGCTACTGTAACTCTCACGCCCAATGAAGCTTGTAAAATCGGTGCGATCGCAAATTCCTTGCGGTGCATTGTGGCGATTACGGCTATGCGATCGCAAAAGTCTATTGGATTACCTTGATCCCCTCTCCCAGCAGGAGAGGGGATCGGAGCGTTACTCGTCATGGGCAAAGCGGTTATATAGGAAGTCTAGAGCTGTATTTCTCAAATCGTAGTATAAAGGATCTTCCATAATTTGAGCGCGATCGCGGGGACGTGCAAAAGGGATTGTTAAGATTTCGCCAATATTTGCGGCGGGTCCATTGGTCATCATCACAAGGCGATCGGCTAGGAATAAAGCCTCATCGATATCGTGGGTGATCATCAATACCGTACAGCGATGTTCTGTCCAAATTTGCAGAAGTTCTTCTTGTAATTCTTCCTTAGTGATCGCATCCAAAGCACCAAAGGGTTCATCTAGAATTAAGACTTGGGGACGGATGGACAAGGCTCTAGCGATCGATACGCGCTGTTTCATCCCGCCTGAGATTTGAGGTGGCTTTTTCTCAGCAGATTCACTCAACCCGACCATGGCTAAATGATGGCGAACAATATCATTTTTCTCGCTTTTGGAAAGATTAGGATTAACCGAGTCCACCGCCAGCATTACATTGTCATATACTGTGAGCCAAGGCAATAGCGCGTAACCTTGGAATACGACCATGCGATCGGGTCCTGGTTTGGTGATCAGTTTGCCATTAACCAAGACTTCGCCGATCGATGGTTTCGAGAAACCACCAACCATATTTAGAAGCGTAGATTTGCCGCAGCCAGAGTGACCGATTAGGCAGATAAACTCACCTTCTTGGACATGAAGGTTTACGTCTTCTAGAACTACATATTGTCCATTATTAGCTGTGGGATAAATTTTAGAAACATTTTCAATGCGAAGGAATGATTCTTGAGGAGGAATGGTCGCAACTGGTGTGTGATTAAGAATTGTTTGTGTCATGTTCTTTTTAATTCTTTTTAATTTTGTTCTTAAAGTTTGAGGTGTGATCCCCCCCAGCCCCCCCTTAATAAGGAGAATTAATTTTGTTCTTCCCCCTTATTAAGGGGGATTGAGGGGGATCAAGTAGGATTTTTGCTAACAAAGCAATTAAGCAACCATTCGCATCGAATCCATGCCAATCTCAGCCATCGTGATATTGCGCTTAATCGCGAGATGATTGAGATAATCAATCGGATCTTCGGCATTAAAGGGGATGTCGTCAAAGAGTTGAATTGCATTACGGGTATAGGTGATATCAGTCAGCCCAAGTTCACGCGCCGCAGTGCTGAAAACTCCAACTCGACAGGTTTTTTCTAAAACTTCTACCCAGTTGCGAGGGAAAGGAACATCACCCCAACGCGCCATCTGGGTAATATGCCAGAGATGCTCAGAACGGCTAGGACGATTGACACCAGCGCCATAGAACTGATGGTGAGCAGGTTCGCGCATGTGGGAGTCGATCGCACAGGTGACATCATCAGGATTGCCTAAATGAATGTAATTAACATTGGTGCTGACATAGGCGCGGCGCGACAGGATTTGACGAATCTCTTCGGCATTATTCGGGTCGGCGCAATACATACAGGCTTCTAGTAAAGCTTTGACTAGAGCGATGTGGGTATTGGGATAGGCATTAGCCCAATCTTCGCGGACACCGAGAACTTTTCCAGGATGTCCTTGCCAAATTTCTAAATCCGTAGCAACCGTAAAGCCGATGTTTTCCATCGCGGCGCGGAAGTTCCAAGGTTCACCAACACAGAAACCATCGATGCTACCTGCTTTGAGGTCAACTACCATTTGGGCGGGGGGAATTGTTTTTAGCTCGACATCGTGATCGGGGTCGATGCCACCTGCGGCTAGCCAGTAGCGCAGTAGCAGATTATGCATCGAAGATGGATGAACTACACCCATGCGGTGAGTGCGATCGCGAGTATCTTGCAGCAAATTTTTGAAATCACCAAGGGTATGAATACCGCGATCGTAAAAGCGGCGATCAAGGGTAATCGCGTTACCATTGCGGGTCATGGTTAGCGCGGTCACAATCGGTTTGCAATTGCCAGCACCACCAAGGGTCATCCACATGGGTAAGCCTGAAGGCATTTGGGCGGCATCCAGATAACCACCTGCGATGCCATCGACAATTCCGCGCCAACTGGTTTCGCGGACTAAAGAGACTTCATCAAGTCCATGTTTTTCAAAAAAGCCTTTCTCTTTTGCCACAGCGATCGGCGCACAGGCGGTTAAAGGAACGAAGCCAATTTCTAGATTGACTTTTTCCAAGCCATGACGAGCAACTGTCGTAACAGTCCGCGCATTCAGCTTTTTAACACGCTTTTGTTGGTTCAAGAAATAGATGATTTCGCTGCGTAAGCTGTAATAGCTAGGATGCTTAACTGCTTCTAGTCTTTGACGGGGACGAGGAATGTCAACTTCGAGAATGCCGCCAATTTTCGAGGCAGGGCCGTTGGTGAGCATGACAATGCGATCGCTTAGCAAGACAGCTTCATCGACATCATGGGTGACCATTACTGCTGTAACTTCGTCTTCATTACAAATCTGCATTAACTTTTCTTGCAGATTACCTCTTGTCAGTGCATCTAGCGCCCCAAATGGTTCATCAAGAAGCAATAGTTTGGGTCGTACTGCTAAGGCTCTTGCGATCGCAACTCGTTGTTTCATTCCACCTGAAAGTTGAGTAGGGGGCTTATCGATCGCATGACTCAGACCGACCATGTTGACATAGCGCTCAACTAAAGCATGACGCTCATCTTTCGGTAAGTTTGATAGCACTTCATCGACGGCCAAAGCGACATTATCGCGTACCGATAGCCAAGGCAGGAGCGAATAGTTCTGAAAAACCACCATGCGATCGGGACCGGGACGGGATACACGCTCATCTTCGAGCATGACGATACCGCCAGTGGGGAGGTCTAAACCTGCGATCATATTTAGTAAGGTGGATTTGCCACAGCCAGAGTGACCGATCAGCGAAATAAATTCACCTTTTTTAATATGTAAATCAATTCCTTTCAGAGCAATATATTCTTTGCCACCACCTAAGGGAAACGTTCTCTCGACTTGATCTACGGAAACAAAACTACTCATTTTAAAATTTTCCTTTTATAAAATATCAATCTTGAACCCCTCACTAGCCCTCCCCTTGCAAGGGGAGGGAACTTTAATTTATTTCTTGTTTCCCCTTGCAAGGGGGGACCAAGGGGGGTATTTCTATCTACTTCTGTTCTTCAGGCAAAATCAAATGCTGAATCCAGCCGATCGCACGGTCAAGAATCAGACCCACAGCGCCGATATAGACTAGAGCGAGAATAACTTCACCGACCTTATCGTTGGTGTAAGCATTCCAAATAAAGAAACCGATGCCGACGATACCTGACATGATGATTTCGGCGGCGATAATTGCCAACCAAGCAAGCCCGATCGAAATGCGTAGCCCTGTGAAGATGTAAGGCAATGCCGAAGGAATTAGAATCTTAAAGAAATATTTTTGGCGAGAAAGTTGTAGCACTCGTGAAACGTTACGATAGTCTTGAGGGATCTGCTTTACGCCCACGGCGGTATTTAACAAGATCGGCCAGACTGCGGTGATGAAAATAACGAACAATGCGGCTGGTTCGTTTTGGCGGAGAGCAGCTAGTGCGATCGGAACCCATGCAAGCGGTGGTACTGTCCTCAAAAATTGGAACAATGGATCGAGCGCTTTGTCAATAACCGCATTCGTGCCAACGAGAATGCCGACCCCAATACCGACGATCGCAGCGAGTGAGTAACCCTTAGCCACCCGCTCAAAGCTAGCCAGAGTTTGCCAGAATAGTCCTTTGTCAGTACCACCGCGATCATAGAAGGGATATAGCAACAGGGTTCGAGTGGATTTCTCGGAAATGATATCCCACGGCCCTGGCAATTTAACTAAGCCAACACTCGAAAGAACCTGCCACACAATCAGAAACCCCAAAAGCCCGATGATTGGGAGTACCCAATTTTGAGCGTTTTTCTGCCAAAACTTTGCCAGAGCACTTGATGAATTACGATTACCAACACTTGCTGCCATAAACTTTCTGATCCTACTCTGTATATATTGATTAAAATTGTTCTTAGATATAACGGCTTATAAGCTATTAAATATAGCTTACAAGCCGTAAAATTTATACTTTACAATGCTATCGCAGATTTTCCATTGTCCATAGAAAAAGTGAAATCCGCAATAACAAAGTCTTAGAATGTGAATGTTGTCCGAACTACGCCTACAGTCGCAGTAGGCGCATTATTAATACCCTCTGGATTAAACACAAAGAATACGCCTGGGGTAATACTGATGTTTTTGGACAATTTAAAATTGAAATAACCCTCTAAGTGATACGGAGTTGCAGTAGCAGCAGTTGCAGTGGCAATCCCACCTACTGAGCTGCGTGCAAGAGGTTGCCCAAAAATAAGGCCAGCCGTGTTGCCTTCATTGAATACATCACTGAAATGGAATCCTGTCATCCAACTAGTAAAGGTTGACGAAGCATTAACACCACTAAGATTTGCAAAAATCCAAGCGCCTGATACATTAAAGGCAAGCTTGGGAGCGAGTCGCCAAGTCAGGGTTGCACCGACAGAATCCATCTTGATCGGGTTAGTTAATGATGTTCCTGCTGCATTGATTGCACCAATATCCGCAGAAGCTAATCCAGTTCCTAAAATGTTGATCTGGTGATAGCTGTTGGCGTAGTTGAGTCCAATATCAAGGGTTGACGTGGGCTTGAGGGTTAATTGGGCAGCCGCAACTGTGCTACCACCAAAGAAGCCTGCACCAAGCAAAGTACTGGCGCTGTTAGTTGCGATCGCAGAGTTCACACTTCCATACAAAGCTCGGAAATCGACCTGATTGGAAGGAGTCCAGATGAAACCAACAGCCGCAGCTAGTCCAGTACCAGATGTACCGCCAGATACGCGGGTCGCGGCATTTAAGCCTTGACCAAAGCGAGAGATCGAACCTTGTCCTTCACTAGCAAAAGGACTGATTGCGGGAAATGCATCAGAAACTTCAGCATTAGAGCCTGCAAACATCGTCAACTTATCAGCGACAGGGAAAATGTAGAGCAGCTTGTAAAGACTGACCGAGTTTGCGGCGGCTTTATTGGAGTTAGATGGATTGAAATCGAGGAATTGATTTTCAAAGCCCAATCGGACATTACTAGAACTGCTGAGGGTCTTATCGGCATAGCCTAAGGGTGCAGCTAGACTATTGATATTTGTAGCTTGTAAGCCAGTAATCAACAAATCTTTGCCAGTAAAGCTCGTCATCAAATTGAGGCGTACACGGTTATTAAAAACAATGTTGGTGTTTGTGCCACCAGTATTTGCTCCTGTTGCACCCGAAACGCTGAAAATCGCTTCGCCACTGAGTTTGGTTGTGGTAGAGAATTGTTGAGCCTCAAGCTTGGCAGTCTTCGCATCAAGGGCATCAACACGGCCACGCAAAGTCGCAAGTTCGGCAGCGAACTCTTCTTGGAGTTTTTGCAGAGTCGCCAGATCTTCTTTGCTAACTTTGTCAGCTAGTCCAGCCGAAATGATCTCGTTGATTTTGTCGAGACAGGCATTTAAGCCAGCCGCAAACTCATAGCGTGAGGTTGCTTGTTTGCCACGAAATGTGCGATCGGGATAACCTGCAATACAACCATAGCGCTCAACTAGGGATTGCAGAGCCGTAAAAGCCCAATCAGTGGGACGCACATCAGATAGCTGTGAAACAGATGTGACATTTTGAGCGGTTGTAGTTGTGTCAATCGTGTCACGGCGGATTTCGGTACTCAATTGAGAAACTTCAGATTTTGTTTCGGCAGAGACTGCGATCGCACCATAAGATAGCTGCAAACCCGATAAAATCACGCCAATCTTGGCAATAGAGTAAATTTTTTTCATTTAATATTCCTCACACAGTATTTTTTAAATTGTTTTGTTACTTAGATTTATACAAAATGACATCACATAGTGGCAATCCATGAATTGCCACTACTGTGAAATTCAGGTTTTAAAAGCTTTCGCGCAAATCTCAGTTATGCCTTCTTGATTTTCAAACCATCAAGATAAGCTTGGGGATTCTCAGGATCGAATTTTGTGCCATCAAAGAATTCTTCAATACCGCGAGAAGTACTAGTCGGAATGTCAGCAACAGGAATACCAGCTTCCTTCGCCGCCTCGCGCCAAAGGTCTTCACGATTGATCTTTTTGATCAAATCCTTAGCCGTTGCTAAAGATTCTTTTGGCAAGAAGCCCCAACGTACACTTTCTGTTAAGAACCATAGGTCATGACTTTGGTAAGGATAGGAAACACTACCCTTAGAATCCTTCCAGTACAGAACTGCCATACTCTTATCATCGATCTTGCGTCCATCACCCATGTCATACTTGCCCATCATCGTGTCTTCAAGAATTGATGGGTCAACTCCAAAATAATTTTTGACAGAAACAATCTGGACTAGTTCTTTGCGATTGTCGAAGTTATCGCACCATTGTTGCGCTTCCATAATTGCCTTGAGCATTGCCTTAGTTGCCTTAGGATACTTATCCACCCAGTCTGTTCGCATTGCTAAATATTCTTCAGGATGTCCTTTCCAAATTTCGGCGGTGAGAGCAGAAACAAAGCCGATCTTCTCTTTGACGATGCGAAATGGCCATGGATCGCCAGTACTGAAAGCATCCATTGTGCCAGTTTTCATATTGGCTACGGTTTGAGCCGCAGGTACTGTCAACAATTCAATGTCAGTATCAGGATCGACTCCATTAGCAGCAAGCCAATAGCGAATCCAAAATTCTTGATTGGCTTTTGGGAAAGTGTAAGCGGCTTTAAATTTACCGCCCTCGGACTTGACTTTCTCAAAGAACTCTTTGGCTTTGTCAATTTTTAGAGACAGCCCCTTATCTTTGTGCTTGCCCGCGACCGCGATGCCATTTCCCTGTGTATTCAATTGCAGCAATACATACATCGGAACTTTGAGATTGTCAGTGATGATACCTTCTGACATCAAGTAGGGCATCGGCATTTGCCACTGTCCACCATCGATACCACCAGCGGAGGAGCCGATTTTGGCGTTGTCTCTTGCTGCACCCCAGTTAGCTTGCTTGGAGATATCAACATCAGTCAAGCCATATTTAGCAAAAAAGCCCTTTTCTTTGGCAATGATCAACGGTGCTGCTTCAACAATGGGCAAATAGCCAAGTTTAACTTTAGTGACTTCAGGTACTTGGTTGGTTGGAATACTAATTTTCGCAGCTTGCGTTGAAGTAACTTTTGTGGTGTCTTCGGGAGGATTACCACATGCTTTGAGAAGGACTGAACTCAGAGCTGTGGCTCCTACTGTAGCGATAAAGCGTCGCCGAGAAACGTTGTTATTTAAATCAGACATAGTTTCGTTCCCTTTAATGAAGTTAGAAAAAGTGATTAAGTTGTTGGGATTTATAAAAAACGATTGATTGGTTGCTATTGATATATTAGAGTTAAGTCTTGATAGAGTAAAGTCTATTATTCCTATGCTAATCATTGTAAATAATCTATGGCGTTTCCATACATTTAACAAATGGAGCGAAATTCCCCTTCCTCGCCGACTCGCGAAGCAGGGAGGGGATGAAAGCGACTAGTAAATAAATTGAGCGCTAGCGAATCAATGATAAAATAATGTTGGCAGTTGCCTCCAGACCGACTATTAGGCTACCGAAGTGGTGCATAAAAGTACTTGGCGGAGATCTGGTTAAAGAGTAAGACCACTGGTTGTTATCACATAAATCCAAGTTTTACTGTACGCATAGTATTGAGATCCCTCTTGCGGAAGGTGAGAGGCTGGCTGGTGACGCGATGTAAGTCCAACTGCTTAGACGGCTAAGATGAAGGCAACCGCGAATGAAACGGCAAACTCCGAAGACGAATAAAACCGTCATTGTTAGTTAGGTTGGAAGCCCCAACTTCGCGAAGCAAGTTGGGGTACTTCACTTAAGGAA
>JAYUSC010000148.1:0-2081 GCA_043755885.1 Pseudanabaena sp.
CTGCGGGAGAGGGGCTAGGGGTGAGGGCTTCAGAAACTTCCAAGTAACATCAGTTAGCTTACTAAAACAACGATACTTTCAAAATCTTGGAGAGCATTTTTAAATGCTTTCTCGGCTGCGATCGCATCTTTAGCTTTGGCAGCATTATCAAGTTGCACAAAATTTTTAAATAGGTTATCAGCTAAATTATTAGCAGTTTCTTTTTGAGTTTTGCTCAACTGACCTGCAATCAATCTTAGCTCACGACGAATTTCGCCCAATGGACCATGAATGTATGTAATTATATCAACCCATTTTTGGGTATAGACGAATTTTTCGAGACGATCAAAGCGATCGCTAAGCACCTGTAGCTTTGCAGCAGAAGCCGCAGCCGCAAGAGCAGCAGCTTTAGAGCCAGTTTGCGCGATCGCAGGCTGAGTCAAAACGGGTGCAAACAGCGTGCCGACTAGCACCAGCATTAGGCAAAATGCGATCGCAACTTTTTGGAAGCCTGTCCAATAATTTTTGAGATTCAACACAGAAAAAAGTACTCCTTGTATAAACACAAATATGATGAGTGCTGTGGGCGCTTTGCGCCCACAATGCACTTTATAAAAGGCGCAAAGCGCCACACCAAGATTATTTTACCTGTTTCAAAGCATCTGCCGAGCCTGCAATCGAAATAGCGGGCGTAACAAAATATTTTTGAGCAGCATTGAGGACATCATCGACCGTGACGCCTTCAATCGCCTCGACAAATTGGCGATCAAATTCTAGTCCTAGTCCCATCACCTCATACCAGCCATACACTTGCGCGATCTGACCATTAGTTTGCTTACCGAGGGCATATTGTCCTAATAATTTACTCTTGCAAACTGCCAACTCATCATCTGCGATCTCAACTGTGGCAAGTCGCTCGCACTCATGGCGCAAACCTTCTAGGGCAATTCCTGTATTTTGCGAAGCCGTCCCCATATAGGCGACAAATTGCGAAGCTTCTAATCGCGTCGGATAAAAAGCGGAGACTTCGTAAGCAAGTCCGCGCTTTTCGCGTAATTCTACAAACAAGCGGCTCGATAAACCATTGCCTAGATAAGTCGAAATAATTTTCAGAGCGGCATAGTCGGGCGAGCTAACCGATGGCGCAGGATAGCCAATCATCACGATCGCCTGTTGGGTATCCTGCTCATGGGTAACTAAGCGCGGCTGAAAATTGGGTGTCGGGGTCGAAATCACAGTTGGTTGATGGGGCTTTTTCCAATCACCAAAAGCTTCACCGACCAGAGAAAGCGCTTGCTCTGGCGAAATCTTACCCGCGATGCTGACCACCATCTGATCGGGGCGCAAATAAGTTTGATGAAAACTAACTAAGTCATCACGAGTGAGGTTGCTGACGGTGGACTCTGTACCAAGGCTAGAAAATCCGTAGGGATGCTCGCCATACATCATCTTTTGCAAGTGATCATAGGCGATCGTAAATGGTCGCTCTTGTTGCGATCGGATTGATTGGATTGTCAGCCTCCTTTCGAGATCAAGCTCACTTTCAGGATAACTAGGCGATCGCAAAATCTCTGATCCCAGCCGCAACATGTCATGAAAATCCGATGAAATAGTTTTCAATGACAGCAAAAAATAATCACTTGAGCATTCTGTGCCCAATGATGCGCCAATTGACTCCACCTGTTCCGCGATTTCGAGCGATGAAGATCTTTCAGTGCCGCGTGTCATTAAGGATGCGGCTAGATGGGTTAGCCCTGATTTTGCTGGGGTTTGGACACGCTCACCACCTGCAAAAAAACAACGCGCGGCGATGATGTCAGCCGTGGGGTTTTCGGTGATCAAGACCACAATGCCATTGGATAATACCAAGCGATCGCTGATTCTTTGTGACATTGGTAATGACGCAGTGAGTGACAAATTTTATTTCCCAAGTTACAAAAAACGAACATTAAAGATCGTGACTCGCGATACCTCTAATATTCATAGCTTACGGCAAATTTCAATAAAACCAAACGCATATTTTTGTAAAAGCCACGCTTCGCGTAGCTTTTACAAAAATATGCGTTGAATTACTAGCTATAGCAATGTTAGGACATAAACGC
>JAYUSC010000149.1:0-4786 GCA_043755885.1 Pseudanabaena sp.
TTCGGCGGGCTTTGTCCGCCGAACCAATTTTAGCTTTTATTGAATTTCATTCCTTATCTCGTTTGGGTAATGGATTGAGAGAGTAGAGACTCTCTCAATCCATTTAGGAATCGGCTTTAGCAAGATGCATTTTATCTAGCCACTCAATCAGGCTATCAAGCTGCTTATCGTGAGATAGTGAGCCTAATCCTCTCACTGTGACATTACCTTGACTATAAACAAATCTTGACTGCAAATGACTAGGCAAACACTCATGCAAGAGTTTCCATGCGGGTTCTTCCATCTTTGACTCTAGAACTACATGCTGCTTACCTTCAGGCTTGATGCGAGAGAAGCCAATCCGCTTGGCGATTAGTTTCAATTCCATGACTTTGAGAAGTTGCATCGCTGGCGCAGGGACATTCCCATAACAATCTTGCCAATCTTCGATAATTTGGGCAAGTTCGCGGCGTGAAGTCACCGAAGAAACGGCTCGGTATGCACTCATCTTGCGATCGCCATCGGGAATATATTCCGCAGGGATAAAGGCGGTAATCGGCAAATCGATTTGGGTGTCATCAACTTCAGGAATCTCTGAGCCGCGTATCTCTGCGATCGCTTCTTGGAGCATCTCCATATAGAGATCAAAGCCAATTGTATTAATTTGACCAGACTGTTCAGAGCCGAGCAGATTGCCCACGCCGCGAATTTCCATATCGCGCATTGCTAATTGATAGCCTGAGCCGAGATGTGTAAATTCTTGAATCGCTTTGAGGCGTTTACGAGCGACATCAGTTAGTTCACCTTTTTCTTGATAGAACAACCATGCATGGGCTTGAATACCCGCCCGCCCGACTCGACCACGCAATTGATAGAGTTGTGCGAGTCCAAATCTTTGAGCATCCTCGATGATGATCGTGTTCACACGCGGAATATCTAGCCCTGACTCAATAATTGTGGTGCAAATCATCATGTCTGATTCGCCACTGCTAAAGCTGAGCATGGTGGATTCTAGTTCAGATTCGGGCATCTGTCCGTGGGCGATCGCCATCCGTACTGATGGCAACATTTCATGGACTCGCGCCGAAACTTCCTCAATGTCATCAATGCGCGACACCACATAAAAAATCTGTCCACCGCGATCAAGTTCTTGACGGATCGCCGCTCTCACTAGTTCAAGGTTATAGCGAGATAGATGCGTCATAATTGAGCGGCGCGATGGTGGCGGCGTGGTAATCAAACTCATTTCACGCACCCCAGACATTGCCATATATAGGGTTCTGGGAATTGGCGTAGCGGAGAGAGTCAGTACATCAACTTCCGTTTTCATGGTTTTGATTTTCTCTTTTTGGGCAACTCCGAAGCGCTGCTCTTCATCAATTACCAATAGCCCTAGATCTTTGAATTCCACATCTTTAGATAGAAGTTGATGCGTTCCCACCACAATATCCAGTTCACCAGTTTTTAACTTGCGATAGATTTCCTTTTTTTCAGATGTAGAACGGAAACGATTTAGCAGCGCAATATTAACAGGATAGGCGGCATAGCGTTCTTGTAAACTGTGATAATGCTGCTGTGCGAGAATAGTTGTCGGTACGAGTAGAGCCGCTTGTTTGCCAGTGGTCACAGCTTTAAAAATTGTGCGAATGGCGACTTCCGTTTTGCCAAATCCGACATCGCCGCACACGAGCCGATCCATCGGACGACAACTTTCCATATCTTGTTTAACATCTTGAGTTGCTTTGAGTTGATCGGGTGTCGCCTGATAGGGGAAAGAATCTTCCATTTCCTGCTGCCAAGGATTATCGGGCGGGAAAGCATATCCAAGCTGTTGCGATCGCTTAGCATAAAGTTCTAACAAATCAAAAGCAATCTTTTTGATCGCTTTCTTGGCTTTAGAAGTGGTGTTCGTCCATGTTTTGCCAGTCATTTTATGTAGTTCTGGCTTGCCCTCATTCATGCCCCGATAACGCGACAAAATCGACATCTGATCGACGACAACGCGCAACAATCCATCAGCATATTTGAGGACTAAATATTCACGAGTTTCATTATTTAAGGTCAGTTTCTCTAACTTCATGAATTGACCCACGCCATGATTTTTATGGACGACGTAATCACCTGCCGAGAGTTTATTTAAATCAACTTGTTTAGAAACTGCGCGTCTACGTTTGCGAACATAGTTGGGCGTGCCAAGGGCGTGCTGTCCAAAAAATTCGCGATCGCTAATCACCACAATCCGATAAGTGGGCAGTACAAAACCTTGGATTTCGGCGATACCTGAATATTTGAACGCGACGGCGATGCGGAGGTTATGGGTTTTATCGATCGCAGGAAAATCACGGACGTTGGGAATAAATTGGGCTTGGCAATCATGCTCTTGCAGCAGCGCGACTGTGCGCGAAGGTTGCGCGGAAATGAGAATAATTTTATATTTCTGTTCGCGATAGTCACGGATTGTTTGGGCAAGTTTGCCAAACTGGTGCGGAATGGCAGGAATTGAGCGGCTAGACATATTCACACCGCGATTTTCTTCGGCAAGTTCAAATAGTTCGAGGCGATCAAATTTTTGGATTTGTTCTAGACATTTGCTAAAGGAGCGATGGAGTTTACCCTCACCCCCAGCCCCTCTCCCTGAAGGAGAGGGGAGCAAGAGGGGGTTAGGGCAGATTTCTTCGGCGGATTCGTACCAGCGATCGCAATGGACCTGACATTGATCGATTTCATCAATTACGACTAAACATTGCTCTGATTTAGGCAAATAGTCCAATAGCGAAGCCGTCGAGCGAGGATGAACTGCCAACCCTTGAGGGCTAAATTCATCATTGCGATCGCGATCGTTTTGCGGCAGTTTACCGAGAATATGCCCATAGCTAATTGGCGCTAGCAAAACTGAAGAAATGCTATCAAGTGGTTTCTGTGTGGAAGGCTCGAATTCGCGAATACGTTCTATTTCATCGCCAAACCAGTCAATCCGCACAGGCATTTCACTGGAAACAGGAAAGATATCAATAATATCGCCGCGCCTTCCCCAATGCCCTTCTGTTTCGACTGTTGATGTATATTCATAGCCCATCTGAGTCAGTTTTTCGGCGATATCCTTCAGTTTCATCTCCGCGCCAACTTCTAAGGATAGACAATATTCTTTAAATTCTTCAGGGCTGGGTAAATGTGGCTGAAGAGCGCGATCGGTTGCCACGATCGCAATTTTTTTCTTGTCGCCTTCTTGCTCGTCCCACCTCGCTAAGTCTGCCAGTACCTGCATCTGTCCCCAAATGATTTCCGATTCAGGCGCATAAGATTCGTAAGGTAATACGTCAGAGGTAGGATAAAAATGCACAGTCTGCCAACCCATTGTTTCGAGTTGTACTGACCAGCGTCCTGCTTCTTCGATGGTGGCGGCGATGACTAGCATCAGTCTTTCTTGCTTTTGGCTCAGGGTCGAGCTAACGATGCCTTTGCCCACACGTGATAAGCCCGAAAGAATGAGTTGATGCGATCGCACCAGTTTACTCTCTAGTTCATCAGTAAGAGGTGATCGGATTAATGAACGAATTACAGAGGAAAATGGCATGATCTAGATGATAAAATAGGCGAATTTATAAATGCGATCGGCGGCACTTATCACTAAGTCTAGCAACATAGCAACAAGTAGGTTGGGGTATGCTCAATCAATAGAGTATATTAAATAAATCCTTTAGATTTAACTAAGTTTATTCATATAAAAGTAATGAGGCAGCCTACTTTCCAAGACAATTGGCTTCCAATTTCCTTTGAGTCCTTTACAGGCAAGGGGCTTAAGCCCCTTGTTCCATGGGATAAGAGTTGCTCTGACTCACTTGAAAACCGCTATATGAGTAGTCCCCCCGTGGTTGCTCTGCCACGCTAGCAGCGAGTGATTTCAGGCTTAAACACAAAAACTCGCATAGCGAGTTTTTGTGTTTAAGTTCCAAATGAGCGATCGCCTGCATCACCTAACCCAGGCACGATCCATCCTTTCTCATTCACAACTTCATCGATACAACCTGAATAGACTTGTACCTCAGGAAATTGTTGGTTGAGTAGTTGCAATGCTGGCGGAGCGCATAGGGCATTGATAATCCGTATTAAGGAAGCATCGGCTCCTCGCTCTGTTAGCATTTTTAGGGTTGTAATAATCGAGCCACCTGTTGCCATCATTGGCTCGACAATAAAAATATGTGTTTGAGGTTCAAATCTCTCTGGCAGACGATTGAGATAACAACTAGCTTCCAGAGTTTCTTCATTCCGCACCAAGCCAAGATGATAAACATTTGCCGTGGGCAATAAATTTTGGCAACCTTCAAGCATCGACAAGCCCGCCCGCAAAATCGGCACAAAAGCTAGAGGGATAGAACCATCGATCAACTGCCCTGACGCATTTCCCAATGGAGTTTCTATATTTACTTCTTGCACAGGTAGAAATTCTCGAACAGCCTCATAGGTAAGCCATTTACCCATTTCGCTCATCGCAGTTCGGAATAGGGGAACTGGTGTATGTTTCTCCCTTGCGATCGTGAGCCAGTGACGAATAATGGGATGAGGAGGAACATATACACGCAATTGAGAAGCCATTGATTTGCTATTCTGAATTTAGATTTGATTTATATTTAACTTATACAGTTTATAGCGCTGTACAGACTAACATCCTACAGCGCTTTTGGTTTCAGTTCCATGAATTTTATAGCCATAGCCACAAAACCGATTCATAGAGATGCGGCTCGAAGCGCCACATCTCTATGAATGCGTAAGTCCTATAAATAGCTAAGGAATGAAAATCTAATAAAAC
>JAYUSC010000150.1:0-11609 GCA_043755885.1 Pseudanabaena sp.
GCTTCACGACAGAATGTGTTCAACAAGTAAAGGGATTCTATCTGCATAAGTTGAGGATATAATTTATATACCCTCAACTATCTAGTGACTCCATGCAAAAACTTGGACAGCATTCAGATCCGATCACCTTAGTTATCTCAGAAGTTGTTGAGCCAAATCTCATAGAAGAATATGAAACTTGGTCAAAAGGAATTAATCAATCAGCCCAACAATTTGAGGGATTTCTGGGAGTTGAAATCATTCGTCCTCGCGATCACCAATATCCTGAGTATGTAGTTATCGTTAAATTTGAAAACTATTCCCATTGTAAAAATTGGCTGAATTCACCTGTTTATAAACAATGGATGCAAAGATCCCAAGAATTTATCTCTACGCGATCGCAACAATATCAAGCCCACGGATTAGAACTATGGTTTACCTTGCCTAAGAATAAATCAGAAAATCCCATAGAGCCACCTTATTACAAACAGATAATTATTGGCGTGATTACGGTGTATCCCCTGATACTACTCTCCAACTTACTGCTTGCACCATTTTTACAAGCACTACCACCACTATTAAGCTTACTAATTTCGGTGATCTTTGTATCAGTTTTACTCGCCTATCCAGTTATGCCATATTCAACTAAAATACTCGCCTTTTGGCTCTATCCCTCAAAACCTAAACGAGCTAGAAAACCAAGAAAGTAAATTTTATTCGCGATCGCTATGTTTCAGCTTTATAATTGCTTTGCGCTCAAACAACTAACTTTCAAGAGGAATGAATGGTAAATATTGGTTATCACGCAGCAAAGATCCAAGGCAATTTTCTGCGATCAATTTACAAATCCAGCCTTTCAAGCTTAGTTAGCTTTCCGATCGCACAGGAGCGTCAAGTCCCGATTAAAGTTTATGCCTTATCCTGTGAACGAGACTTGCCCGAACAAGTTGCTAGTCTTCGCTCTTTTCTTCGTCATGTGGGAATCCCCAAAGCATTTACGATCATGTCTGATGGAAGTTATACAGATGAAAGCATTAAGTTGCTTCATCGTGTGCATCCCTGTGTAGATGTTCAGCTTCTCACCAAATTTCAACGAGACGATTTGCCTAAATCTGTCTATGAATATGCATCGCAGCAAGCTATGGGCAAAAAATTAGCGGCTTTGATGTCCATTCCCATTGAAGAAGCAACACTTTACACAGATTCAGATATTTTGTTCTTTAAAGGAGCTTCAGATTTAGCCGATTTAGCTGCTTCAGGAGATCTAGATACTTATTATCTGCCTGACTGCAAAAACTCTCTAGACAAAAGGCTCATTTATGAGGATATCGAACAGCAAAATCCAATTAATGCTGGATTTATTCTATTCAAAAAAGCCTTAGATTGGAATGAATCGGTACAAAGATTGGCAAATCTGCAAGAGCCTCCAAATTATTTCTCTGAACAAACAATTGTCAATTTAACGATCAAACGTAATCACGGAAATGCTCTTGCTAGTGAGAAGTATGTTATGAATGTTGACGATCAGTTCATCTACCCAGACAAATTTGCAACTAAGCAAATTGCCATGCGACATTACGTCAGTGACATTAGGCATAAATTTTGGCAATCGGTCTCTTTTAACTAACAAACGAACCATAACAAATTTTTTAAAAGTGTTGCAAAGCAACACTTTTAAAAAATTTATAGGTTTGAGCGCAAAGCGCTGTAAATTATCAAAAAATCAAATATTCTTATCTATATGCCGCAAATATTTAGCTTTGATATCTTTGACACTTTGTTGACAAGATTAGTCAGCGAACCCACGGAAATTTTTAAAATCTGTGGCGATCGCGCTTTGAAGTTTGGCTGGATCAATTTCTCAGCCGAGACTTTTTGTAAGATCAGAGTTAATGCTGAACAGCGATCGCGTTTGTTTTATGAAGGTGGTGAAGTTGATTTTGATGAGATCTATCGTGAAATTGCCAATACTTTAGAGATTGAAACGGAAACCATCGATAAACTCAAGAAGCTAGAACTAGAAGTTGAAGCGGAATATCTGTTAGCTGTTCCTAAAGCTTATCAACTGGTTGAGCAAGCAAGGCGATCGCATCCGCATGTTTTATTTCTATCAGACATGTACTTACCCTCGGTCTTTCTCGAAGAGCGACTGCGCCAGCATGGCTTTTGGCAAGAAGGCGATCGCTTATATGTATCTTCAAGGTTTAGGAAATCTAAAGGGAAAGGAGATTTGTTCTTAAAAGTTCTTGAAGATCTACACTTGAGTCCCCAAGATCTAACTCACACAGGCAATAATTGGCAATCTGATGTTGCTAAACCTCGTTCATTAGGTATTAATGCTATTTATTTTAATGATGCAAATCCTAATCGCTATGAATTAATACTTCAGAAATATGCCGACACTACAAATGGGATTACTTCTTTTTGGGCTGGCATATCTCGCTATACGCGCTTAACTGAAGAGACGAAAACGCCAAAAGCATCAATCATTCGTGATATTGCCGCTTCTGTTGCTGCGCCAATTTTAACCGCCTATACGATTTGGATTTTGCAACAGGCTAAGGCAAAACAACTCGCTCGCATTTACTTCTTAGCAAGGGATGGAGAAATGTTGCTGCAAATTGCCAAGGAACTTGCGCCGAAGATTTATCCAGAAGTAGAGCTGCGTTATCTCTATGTCAGCCGTCAAGCATTGAGAATGCCTGGGCTAACCAAGATTAACAAAGCTTTTTGGGAATGGATGTTTGATGATACAACTTTTTTTACAATTGATAGTCTGCTTGCACGCATGTGTCTTGATCGCCAAGCCGCCAAGCCAGTTTTGGAGCCTTTGGGCTATTCCGAAGAGCTTTGGCAGAAGGATTTATCAGCAAAAGAAAGAATTTCGCTACGATCTAAGTTAGAACAGCATCAACCTTTACAGACATTAGTTCTCCAAGTTGCTGAGCAGAAACGTGAAGTCTTAAAAGCTTATTTGGATCAAGAAAAAATGCTCGATGGACAAGCATTTGGCTTGGTTGATGTAGGCTGGCGCGGCAGTTTGCAGATCTCTCTAGAAAATGCCTTTGAGATATTCGGAACTAGAAATCCTGTCGGGTTCTATTTTGCCTTAGACAAACCCACGGGCGGACTCAAACATAAAGGAGAAGCTCTTGCTTTTTTCTTTAATTTAAATAATTCTGTGGGACTTCGCAATGATATCGACTATCGATATGTGTCGGCGATGGAAGTCTTTTGTGCAGGCTGTGAAGGCACAACCCTTGAGTATACTTTGCAAGCCGATGGTTCTGTGATTCCATTGCTCAAGCATAAAACTAATGAACCTGCGCTGGGTTGGGGGCTGAAATCTTTTCAGCAATCTGTGACTGCTTTTGTGCGTCATTTCGTAGAGCAATCGTCTGATGATTATTCTTTCGAGACTTCTCCAAAACTATTGCGTGAAGCCTTAGATGAGATGTTTCTGGCGTTTAATAACTCGCCAACGCAACAAGAAGCTGAGGCTTTCATAGATTGTCCATTTTTTGATGATCCCAATGAGCTTTATCATTTTTATTGGGCGATGCCTTTTCGCTTGGTTGATGTTGTTAAATATGCGATCGCAAAACGTGATGGCTTTAATGTGCATCGCAATGCATGGGGTGAGGCAAGTCTGCAAGTTAGCTCTCCACTGGTCAAAGCCTTAGTACCTTGGGCAGTCATCCAACGCAAGGTGCTGAAGCGGGTTAAAAAATTGTTGCGACCTCACTAATATTTGGTTTGCTCCAGAAGCATTGTAAAATTTGATTATGAGTGTATCGAGTCAAAATAAAACTATTGAACCAGCCCTTGCTGCGGTGAAGCAACGCCTAGAATTAGGTGGTGCATTGCTCCCAGATTCTCCTGAGAACTTGCTAGAGGTTGTTGGCATCCTCAAAAGCTATGGTGTGGTGCTAGGTGAATATTATAGGAATCTCACCTATGTTTCTGAGCATCAGTTTCTCGTGTTTTTTCCATTCTTTAAGTTTTTTAATGGTGATTTTTCCTTAAATAAACTTGGTCGCCATTGGTGGCACGATCGCATCAATTTTGAATTTGCTGAATATTGCATGAAAGCAATGTTTTGGCATGGCGGCGGTGGGCTAGATGCTTACTTGGACTCCGAAGAATTTAAAAAACTTGCCAAATTAGCGATCGCAGCCAAAGTTCGGCGGAATCCATTGGCAGTGTTAGCAAATCAATTATTTCCAGATTTTTTGCTAGAGCAGGTGCGTCTGATGACTTACTACAGCGCCCTAGGATATTTTTGGTCGTTTATGTCACCGCTGTTTTTAGAGTTAAGCGATCGCTATGATCGCGGTGAAATCAAGAGCATTCCCGATGTCGTTCAGCATGTTCAGGATGGGCTAGTTGCCTCCGCTAGTGTTCCTTACATCTATAAAGTATCGATCAATGGTGAAAATTACGAAATTGTACCTGCATCGGCGAATTTAACATTCTTAATGGATGTTGCCGTGCCATATGTGGAAGCCGTATTTTTCCGCTCCTTTCCATTTCGTGGCACGATTTCCTACAATGCCCAAGCGCATCAAATTTCTCCAGAAATTTCGCAATTTAATTATGGTGTCCTCTACGCCGACCATCTACCCGTAGGTGGTGCAGGAATTCCGCCCACATTGCTGATGCAAGATATGCGGCATTTTCTGCCCGACTATTTGCATGAGATATATCAAAAAGGCGATCGCGGTGAAGAGGATTTGCTGGTCAAGATTTGTCTTTCCTTCCAAAAGTCAATGTTTTGCGTCACCACAGCCGCCCTGCGTGGTTTAGCACCCCATCCGCTGGAAACTGAAGATCCTCAAGAAAAGCAAGCCAATGAAAAATTTCTGGCTCCTTGGTTAGATCGTCTATCGCGATCGCGTTTATACACAATTCAATAAATAGCGGCGCTTTGCGCCGCTGTTTACTGCTTAGATTTTACTTTGGCGATCGCAATTGCTATGAGTCTTGAGTTCTATGCGATCGCCTCAAAATCAAAGACTGGACAATCCTTAAGATGCCATTTTTAGTAGCAGTTCTGAATCTAGTAGAAATACGGTTTGTGGAGCAGATTTTTTGATGGAGACTTGCATCGTGTGACTGGCAATGCCTAATGTATCGCGATCGCGATATGCGGGTGGCACTGGCTGCAAAATACTTACAGGAACATTTTCCACATTGGGCAAAGTTGCGATCGTGAGGCCATACAAACTGTTTTGACCCGCAAAAATCACCAAAAAGCCTTTAGTAAGATTTAGCTCTTGACCATAAATTCGCTTATACAAATCGATGACTAAGACCTCTTGCTCCTCATAGCTCGCTATTCCCAATAATTTATCACCACTGCGATGAATTTTTGGTAAAGGGATAATCCGCACTACACTCTCAATGCTGATCGCTAAATTGAGATCTGCCATGGTGAAGATCAGGAATTTAAGCGTTTCTTCTTTCTTTTTGGTGCTGAGCATAGTAATTAGTTATAAGTTCGGATAATGAAACTTGATATGAGTGGAGATCTGCTCCGTCTACACGAGTAGTCCTTGGATAGTTTTGATTAATTCTTGTTCTAAATAGGGTTTGGTGAGATATCCCGAAGCGCCAAGCATCTGCGCCACGCCGCGATGCTTAGCGCCGCTACGGGAAGTGAGCATGACAACGGGCATATCTTGATAACGACTATTTTTATGACAGGCCGCCAAAAATTCAAATCCATTCATGTTGGGCATTTCCACATCACACAATACTGCTTGGATTTCAGAAAATCTCGTAAGTTGATCAATCGCTTCGCGTCCATCGCCAGCTTGGATCACTTGATAACCAAATTTCTCTAAGGTCAAATAAAGTGATTGGCGAGCAGTGAGTGAATCATCTACAATTAGAATCGTTTTTCGCTTAGGCGCATCAGGTTTGAATGCTGGCAATAACGGTGGGGTAGTAGATAAATCTACCGAGGGTGATGCTGATAGTAAAGATTTGGTGGATCGTTTGATCGAAAGCAAAACTGAACTGTCAATTACAGGTACAAGCGTTCCATTACCCAATACAGTGCAACCGTATAGATAGGGGGGCGGTGTGATTGCTTTGCCAAAAGGTTTAATCGCTAATTCCTGCTCATTAAGTACCCGATCAATAGGGAGAGCCACAACTTGATCGCCATCAGAAAACAGCAGCAAAGTCGTCTGATTTTCTTCAGTAAATGACTCTGTGTTAAACATATCTAAGGATTGCTTAGGCAATGGATAACTATCAGCAAATAAAGATATTGGACATAGCGGCACTAACCGATCTTCAAAATGATAAAACTCATTACCTTGGATAATTTGAATTTCATCACTGTCAACGGTGATAATCCCGATCAAGCTATCGATTGCGATCGCTAATAAGCGTTCGTGAATGCTGAAAATCATTAGCTTGGCAATGCTCAGCGTCATCGGTAATTTAATCGTAAAAGTCGTGCCTTGATCTAGTTCCGACTTAATATCAAGCGATCCTTTAAGACTGCGGACTTGCTCTTGGACAGTTGATAGCCCCATGCCTCGCCCTGATAACTCAGAAACGACCTCCGCCGTCGAAAAATTAGGCTCAAGTAAAAACTGATAGACTTCTTCGTTGCTAATTTGACTGGCTTGTTCGGGTGATAATAAACCAGATGCGATCGCCTTAGATTTGACTTTATCGGGGTTAATCCCTTGACCGTCATCTTTGATTTCGATATAAGTTTGATTGCCGCGATAATAGGCCCGAATCTCAATGCTTGCAACCAAAGGCTTTCCGCGATCAAGACGCTTTTGAGCAGACTCAGTACCATGATCGAAAGCATTGCGGACTAGATGCACAAAGGGATCGTAAAGTTTTTCCAATACGGATTTATCAACTAATGTCCCTGTACCAAATAGTTTTAGATTGACCTGTTTGTTATATTTATTAGACAACTCCCGCACCATGCGCGGCAGACTACTGAGAATATCTCCTAACGGCAACATCCTCGACCACAGTAAGTCATAGCGGACTTGTTTGAGAATTTGCTGCTTACGACGTTGAGTTTGCTGTGTCTGCTGCATTAACCCCATCATATCGCGCATCCCTTCATCCATTTGGGAAATATCTTCGAGTGCTTCTTGGATGAAACTATGCAGATGGCTATAGGAATCCATTAGCAATGGGTCGAAATCTGCGAGTAGATTTGGGGAGGTAGAAGAGATCTCATTAGTGTTGTCGGCATCAGCAGGAGCAGGATCTACACTTAGTTCTTGAGTTCTAACTTGCGATCGCTGTGCTTTGTCAAGCCAAGTTTGCAAATTTTTAGAGAGTTGATCAAAACCTTTAAATTGCTTTTGAATGCGTTCAATTTTCGATTGAAGCTGCTGATTTTGCAGGATTGAAGCATTCTCTTGCGTCACTAATTCACTAGAATAATTATTTAATCGATCTAATCTGGGTATGGCGACTCGAATAGTTTCGGCAATAGAAGGAATGATATTTTTAGAGGTGCTGACAGCTTCTTGGGTAATATAATTAGCTGATATTGTCTTAGGAGCCTGTGGTAAAGTTTCAGCTAACTGCGAAGAAGATTTATTAGTTAATGCAGATTCTTGAGGTTCAAAGAAATTAGATAGCTCAGATATATCTGATAATTCATCAAAGTTATTAAAAGTATCTGTTGCTATAAGCTCATTGCCATCCTGATTTTGATTTCCAGAAAAAATATCAAAATCTTGATTAGGCTCTTCCAAGCTTTCCGAAAAAACACCAAAACTTTGATCGAGCTGATCAAGATCCACCTCATCAAAATTTTCAGGCTCTGACGTTGTTTCCGATGAATCAAAATAGATTCCTGAACTGATTAATTCAATATCGTCAAAACGATCAAATTCTTGACTATCGGCAAATAAATTTAATTCTGCTTCTGGAGAATCATTAAAGAAATTATCTGAGGTTAAATCCGCCTGTGTTTCTAGTTGTAGCTCTGAGTTAGAATCTGGAAATTTAATCTCATTTAGTTCCTCCTCTAAAGACAGGAACCAATCATCAGCACTGTCAAAATCTGATTCAAAAGGGGCTTCTTCCGTCAAATCTGGAATTGTGGCTATCGGACTAGATGGAGGTTGATTAGCATGAGATTGGGTCAGGGCAATTAACTCTGGACTTAGTTGCCCACCTTGAGCGCGATCGCCTGCCAAAACCTCTGCACGGGCTGCTTCAAAATTAGCAACTGCAACTTGACACACCAAGATGGGATTATCAGCATTATGTTCAAGAGCTTGTAAGGTCGCATGGGCGATCGCCTTAAACCCAGCTAAATTTAATAATTCACCAATACCGCTAAACACTTCTATTTGCGCTCGAATTTCCCCAGCCACAGGCACACCTTCAGGATTGGCAAGGACATCTTGTAAACGCGCAATTCCCTGTTGGACATCGCCTTCAAAGACGATCTGCACAATGTCTACGCCTAACTCAGCCGCTGTGGGTAATTCAACATCTTCATCTGTATCACCTAAATACAGCTTTAACACTTCAAATATTGGTTCGGCGGCTGCGATCGCAGCAGCCGATTCGTATTGTCCTGATTGCAGTTGATCCATTAAGGGCAAGCGCAAACAGTCATAGGCTTGCAATAGTAAACCCTCAACATCAGCATCGATCTCGCCTTCAAAACGGTATAGCGATCGGAAAACATCTTCTAATTGATGGGCGATCGTTTTGATACCTTCGAGATTGAGGCTAGCGGAACCGCCTTTGATCGAGTGAGCCGCTCGCATGATCGAGTGGATATTATTGGTGCTGCGATCTTCCCGCAAACAGAGCAAGCCTGTCTCAATCGTTTGCAAAAATTCAGGCGCTTCTTGCTTGAAAAATTGGTAAGCCTGATCGTGAATTTCTGTCTCTGAGCTATACATGGCTACTATCCTGATTCTTTTGCCTGATTCTCTCTTATTTAACGGATTCTAAGCGCTGACTTTAAACTGAGCGACACTAACTTGCAATTCTTCCGCAACTAGGAGTAACTCGCTAAAGGAATCATTCAGGTTTTGGGCATAGCCAGAGTTAGAAGTTGCGATCGCAGCTACGTTTTGAATCGTTTGGCTAGCCTGATCCGAAGTCTGTGATTGCAAAGAAGCTGATTGTGCGATTTCTCGTACCAATTGGTTAACTTGTTGACTCGATGCCGAAATATCAGTTAGCTTCTGGCGGGTTTCTTCAACCAACTGCGAACCACTGTTTACTTGTTTTGTACCCATCGCCATCGCTTTGACGAGATCCTTAACTTGCGATTGAATTTCCTCAATCAACTGCCGAATTTCGGTGGTAGCCTTTGCCGAACGTTGGGCAAGCGCTCGCACTTCGTTCGCAACTACGCCAAAGCCCTGACCTTCCTCTCCTGCTCTGGCGGCTTCAATCGAAGCATTTAGCGCTAGCATATTTGTCTGGTTAGCAAATCCGCTAATTAGTTTGACAACCTTCGAGATTTTCTGTGAAGCTTCGCCTAGCTGCTGCACTTTTTCGGCGGTTTCAGCTACAGTCTCACGAATCGCCGTAAAGCCTTCAACGGTACTATTCATCGCTGCATCACCTTCGATCAACGCTTGGTTTGTCGATTCCACCTGTGCTTCCGCTTGAACTGCACGCATCTCTACACCTGCGATCAATTCGGTGAGTGTATGAATTTTGGCAAGAGTCTGATCGATCGCCAGTACTTGTTCTGAAGCTCCATTGGATACATTTTCCATGGTTGGTTGATTCTTCAAAACGTTTTGAGATACAGACTTAGCCGCAGATTGAACTTCTATTACGAGCTTACTGAGGTTTTTAATGGTGGCGTTATAGGAGTCAGCAATCGTACCAATTTCATCTTCTGTGACATTGGCGCGAATTGTTAAGTCGCCACGACTGATCGGATCAACTTCAATCAGCAATTCTAAAGCTCGTTTTTGTAGAAATTCCTTAGCTTGACGTTGTTCTTGAATGCGTGATTCTGACTCGGTTTGAGCAACTTCCTGTCTAGCTACCGAAATACGCTCAGATTCTAGTTGCTTCTCCGCAATCAGCACTTCTAGTTGTTCCGCCATGTTATTTAGCTCTTGTGACAAGGTGCCAATTTCATCACGGCGATCGCTATCAGTTAATCTTTCGGTCATTTCACCGCGACCGACTTTTTGGGTGAAACCTGACAAACGACGCAACGGACTGGCAAAGGAACCAGCAATGATTAAACCGATTGCACTAGCTACCACAATTGAGATCCCTGCGATCGCATACCCAATATTTGACAAGCCCGACAATAGCTCTTGGATTTCCGATAGAGGGCGACCCACATAAGCGATACCAACAGGCTTAGCAGTATCATCAATCAGCTTGCGGTGATCATAAAGTGGGGCATAAAATGTCAAGTAGTTGATACCTGTAATGTTCGCTTCTCCGACATATTCTTTGCCTTGTTGAAGTACTGTATCCGATACTTCACGCGCCGCACGAGTACCGATCGCTCTCGTACCATCTGGGCTTTTAGTGTTCGGATCGACGTAAGGAACATTGGTAGTGACGCGCCAATCTTGAGCGAAGATTGAGGCTGTTGGCATCTTGTATCGCGCTGAAAATTTATCGACAATGCCATAGTTGCGATTGAGCAAGGCTCCAACTATAGCAGTCCCGACTACGCGTCCTTTGACCTTGATCGGATATACCGCCATACTCACCAAGCCTGATTTACCTTCCTCAGTGTCGTAGGTTCCTGTTGGAGCTGGCTGCTTTAATTCTTTAAGCCCCTGTGTTATCTGCGGGCGGATGCCGATGTTGGCTTGCTTTTCTAAGCCGATGGCTTGAAGATCCGCCGACTTTACCAATTCGATCCCATACATCGGCTTGCCAGTCGCGATCGCATTTTTGACAATCGGCAGATTTGCTAAATTACTATTTGTGGGGACTGTTTGCTGTCTGTAAACCTGAGGAACTAATTCTTTTTGGTCTTTGGCTGCCAACAGCGGAAACTTAGAAAAATCATCACTTAGGACAAGTGTATTTCCTTCAATACTGCGCCCATTGCTGTCGGTGATCAACTTTATGTTCTTAATCGATTCAGGATCAATACCTTCGCTGCTGACTTGGATCAATGGTCTCAGGAGCGAGCGTTTAGCGGCTAGGGCATTGGCATCGCTTAAATCTAAATCAGCGTCTTCAATGCTTTTGGCGATCGCTTCGGCATTCTGCTTACTTTCATTATTAGTCCAAAGTACATATTCCGACACAAAGAAAGAACCTTTTTCTTGAACAGAAATTCGTAATTCTTTAAGAGAAGCTTGTTCTGATGATTTAACTAGTGTCTGGGTGACGATTACTACTGGCAGCCCCGAAGCCAACAACAGCACAATTGATAGCTTCCAGCGTACACCTAAATTGTTCCATGCTTGTAAAGGTAACTTCCAGAAGGGAACTTTAGACGATGGTGGCGATTTCACCTTTGTGATGGAAGTTTTTTGATCTTCTGATGATTTTGGAAGTGAGATTTGCGCTGCATCCTCAGGTGATGGCATCTCTGGTTTGTCTTTAAGTAACATAGTTTTCTCTAAAATTTATGATTAATATCTAATCAGAATAGTCGGCGCGAAGCGCCGACT
>JAYUSC010000151.1:0-4771 GCA_043755885.1 Pseudanabaena sp.
GTTAGATTTAGACCTTACTTTGATTAAATCTCACCCTAATTTCCACAAACTTTGCTCTTACGGCTCTATCTCTGGCTAACTTTGTCCGTAGTATTGATAAATTAAACATATAATAATAACAATAATATTTAAGGGATAAACTCTACTATGGCAAGGATGATACCTCAGACGCTTTCTACGACAACCAGAAGTTATGCTGAGAAAAAAATGTTTGCAATCTTAGAAAAAGAACTAGATGATAAATATGTAGTTTTTCATAGTGCGTGGTGGCAAGCGGTTAAGTATGTCATCGAAGATCGAGAAGGTGATTTTATTATTGTTCATCCAGAGAGAGGAATCCTCATATTAGAGGTAAAGGGAGGGAATATATCTTATGATTCCATGAATAAATGTTGGTATCAAAACCAATTTATAATGAAGAAGTCACCGTTTGAACAAGTTAGAGAAATTAGGCACGCATTTATAAATTTTCTAAAGAAGTGCAGTAACTTATCAACTGTGTGTGTTGGTCAATGCGTAGCCTTTCCCGATATAGATGCTGTTGAAAATGGATTGCCATCTGAATCTCCTCGAAACATATTGCTCTTACGTCCTCAACTTGAAGATATTAATAGACATATATCCTCTATCTTTGATTACTATTCTGCTAATGGAAATCATTTGAGACTGGGAGAAAAGGGGATAAATAAAATTATCGATTTGATATCCCCAAAAACTCACTTCAAGAAGTACATTGGCAATGATTTGAGCGAAATCCATCAAGAAATCCTTCGCTTAACTGAGCAGCAATTTGAAATTTTAAATAGTCTATGTCTTCAATCCCAATGCACAATTTTGGGATGCGCTGGCTCAGGAAAAACACAATTAGCCATAGAAAAAGCGAGACAACTATCTCAACACAAATATACAACTCTTATAACTTGTAAATCCCTTAATTTAAGTCTTTATATTGCTGATTCATTATCACAGGAAATTCAATCAAACTATTGTGTAGTATCACATTATGACGGAGTAATCGAAAGTTATACTAGTAGAAAATTTGATGCTGTTATCCTTGATGAAGGTCAAGATTTTGAACGCAATGAACTAGACGTTTTAAAAAAGCTATTAACTGAGGAAGAAATATTTTATATATTTCAGGATAGTAATCAAAATATATCAAAGAATATTAGCAAATATATACTTCAATTAATTCCTACAGTTTTAGATAAAAATTGTAGGAATACTAAAAAAATATTCAAGTATGCTGAACCGTTTGTATCTTGTTTGCATAATATAAAAAGTTCATCAATTGATGGTAGAGACGTAGTTCAGAGAATATATGATAGCCCTAGTAATCTTCTTACAATGATTGAGAAAGATATTTCTTTTTTGGTTAACGAAGAAAAGGTAAATCCTAAGCAGATTATCATATTAACTGATATGTATCCATTCCCGAAGTCAGTATTGGCAAGTTTATCAAAAATCGGGCAATTTACTTTAAAACAATATTCACCAATCAATAAAGAGAGGCAAAGTATTTTGTGGGAAAATATAGGAAGATATAAAGGTCTTGAGAATGACATTATCTTACTCGTTTTTGAAAAGCCTAAAACATTAGTTCCCAATAACTGGGATATTGCCAATAAATACATCGGAGCTACCAGAGCAAAGAGTTACTTAATTGTTTATGAATCTCCTGATCCAGAAATTGATTTTTAAAATATAGTTTTTACTGAAATAGAAAACTTTCAGATTCAATTGTCACTTCACTTTCTTCCAATATTTCTTCAAATGAAGGTAATTTAGGTGAACCTTTATAATACAGTGTTCCAATCTGATAAACAGCATTTTGTATAGGTTCTGGTATTGGGCGATTTAAATTTATTGATATCAAATCTTGTAATAGATGATAATCTTGAAGAATTAAATAATAAGCGTAAATACAATTTAGTTGCAAAGCTATACAGTTATTTTTTATTAACTCAGTTATACATAGAAGAAACCTTTCTTTTAATTTTTGTCTTGTTGATATTCTTTGTATATAAGTTAAAGCTCCTTTTCTTGGTTTTATAAGATGATGAATTATTCTAGTCTTTATAAATGTATGTATTTCAATGTCATCAAGCACCTTTAATAAATATTTAAGACTAATTTTTTGAATATCATCATTATTTTCTACAGATACAAATCTGACAAACAACCAAGCGTATGATTTACAATGTTTGGTGTATTTTTTTGATAATTGATATAGCCATTCAATATGACAAACAAATAATTTAGGATCTATTTTTTTACCTAGAGGTATTTCGTGTAGAAATTTACCAAACTTCTTTGCTTTTTCTTCACTGTCTATTTCTTCAAGGCTACCAAATATATTTTTATCTGATACAGAAATTGATTTGTCTAGCAGTTCTTGCTCATATTCTGTACTTGAGTTTATTTCCCTAATTAAAATACTTTTATCAATAATTTTTTCTTGATGAGGATCAGAATAATCCTCATCTATGAATGGAATTGTAGATGTTTCACCTTTCTTCGACTCTTTAATAAATTCAATAATTTTTTCTTGAGCTTCTATAATTTTTGTTTTTGAAGCATTTAGATTTACTCCAATTTTCAAAAGAAACTCTTGTAATATTATTAATCCTTCTATCGCGTCATTTTTACTCTTTGCAAAAATACGAAAATCATCAACATACCTTCCAAAGTTTATTTTTTGGTTGAATAAAGCTTCATCAACTTCTTTAAGAAATAAATTAGCAATGAATCCTTCTGCTTCATTGCCAATAGGTATTCCCTGACTATTATAAGTTTCGTTTAATTTACCATCTACAAAAGAGTAGTAACAAACTTTGAACTTTAAGGTTTTAGCAAAAATCAATATGAATTGTGATTCTTTGGGTATGCCAAGTTGTTTTGAAATTGCCGAAACTAGATATTCATGGGATATAGAATCATAGAAAGATGAAATATCAGTTTTTAGTAAACAGAGGCTATGATCGACTTGTTTTGTTTGCCAATCTATAAATTCTTGAAACCCCTCGTAGTAGTATCTATACAATCCTTCTTTAGATTTTTTGTTTTTATCTCTATTTTTTTCTAATCTATATGAAAAACAGTTTTTTACTAATGTGAAATCCAATAGATCAGCTAGAATTATTACAATAATAAATTTTATTACTAAATCTTTAAAGGGAGTATGTATCATTCTCCTAAAGAACATTTCTGATTTAGGTAGATAGAAAGAAAATGCAGTTTCTGGTTCGTATATATTAGGATTTTCAAAAATTGATTTGATTTCTTCAAACAGCTTTTCTTTATCTTGTCTATAGTAATCTATCTCTATAAAGTTACAGTAAGAATCTTGTTTGATTCTATAATATATTGCATATACATAAGCTTTGTCGAAAGTTTCTCTCTTTTTTATTTGTTCTAGGAGAAAGTGTTTGTTCATTATGTTTATCCGTTAAAGTTCTCTAAAATATAGTAGTACTAACTATTGTATTATAGATTGCCTAAGATGAATTGGAGACAACCATCCTAAGATAATATTCTTTTTAGTCTGTCTGACTTTGACTCCCTCCGCGATCAACTCAACCTAATGGCTTCACCAGAGTTACGCTCAAAATATGAGTATGAAGTGGTCGAAAAAGCTCAAACTTCGGGACATAAAACTTTAAAAGCAGATGTAGTTAAACAATCGTCTGATGTGGCGATCGCTAATTTGTACCATTACTTTCAAGAAGCATAATAAAAGCGATCGCATCTTGAATAACAGTTTCAAGGCTCGGCTGATTACAAGAAATTACTTGACTTGCTAAATGCTTATGATGAGGGAAACTCGACAAATTAGGGAAATGGGGCGTATTGTCATAGCGAAAAATCAGATTGTTCTGCCCATCTTGGAAATGATAGCGATAATCAATCGCCGTAATTTGATCATCTACAACAACCAAAGCCTCACTGATAGAAAGTAAATATTTAAAATATAAACGCAATCGCAGTTTGAGATTAGCACGCTCACCAGATAGAATTGTAGCGTTGTAACTCTCTGCATAGATATTAGGGTAAGCTTCCAAAAGTGGATCTACATGATCGAAATAATCCCTAAAACTATTACGCGACATTTCTTAATTTACTCTCTAATTCTTGGCGTAAAGCTAGATAATGACGGTAATTACTCGCCCAATCAAAAGTATCTTCATCATCACCCGTTTTCCCTTGCTGATACTGCACAAAAAAGTCGGCTGAATCAGTTTGATATTTAATCTCATAACCGTATAGTTGCTTAGTCAAAGCTACTAAAGCATCTAGAGGCGATGTATATTCAGTAATCTGTTTACGCATGACATTTATCTTTCAGGTGTTTGAGAAGGCTCTACATTCGTTCTAGCACGACTAATAGCATTTAACAAACGTTCAGCATTTTTAGGCGATCGCAAAAGATGCAGAGTCTCTAACAAGCTTTGCAACTCATCAGCCGCAATCAGAGCAACATTCTCACCACTTTGACTTTTGATGTAAACAATTTCGCGATCATTAACAACGCGATCAAGTAATACATTCAAATTGGGCGTTGTCTGTGCATAGCTGGTTTCAACAATCATTATGACTTTCTGAAATCTTATTAAGATTATAGTGGATTCTCTAAAATTATGGCATAAAGCTTTAAAAGCAGATGTAGTTATGCGATCGTCTGATATGGCGATCGCTAATTTATATCATTACTTTCAAGAAGATTAATAAGCGCGATTTACCTACTCACAACCTGAGTACGAGCCTGAGAACG
>JAYUSC010000152.1:0-4767 GCA_043755885.1 Pseudanabaena sp.
CGGCGTTTTCCCATAGGCAAGAGAGCAAGCCCATAATACATTTCCGCCTGTGTAATTGTGGTGACAAAGACTTCTGATGGAATTTGCTGCGCGATCCAAACCATAACCGTAGGATTGGGAACTGCTCTCATAAACTCGGAAAGCACATTTGTATCGAGAACAATCATAAATCCTCAAATAATGGCTCGAATAAGTTGCGATCGCGAATCGGTTCTCTCTCAATTGGAGGCAAATCAAATCCACCTAAATTTGCAAAGCGCTGATGAATAGATTCACCAAGGCTCTTGAGAGTATCTTCTTGGGTAAGAACATTCTTGAGAATCACCCGCACTTCTTCTTCCATAGAACGCCCTAACCGCGCTGCTCTAATCCGCAGTTTTGCCTTGAGCGCATCATCTAAATTCCGAATCGTAATGTTAGCCATCTTTGCAATCAATTAATGATATCAATGATAGCATGGGTTAACTTAGGTTCGTGGAGCAAGCGATCGCAATATAAATATGTCACGACTGCGATCGCAGCAAACAGATGTGAGTAATTTAGCAGATTGGTTGATGATGGTAACAGGGGATAAGGCGATCGCAGTTTTAATTTGAAATGTGTCTTGAAGGGATGGATCAAGGTAATGAGTTACAATGTAGCCATTGAAAGTATCAAAAACTATGCTGTTTTCTTGTTTTGACATAGCAAATTACTTTATATCTTTAGCCAATGAAACTGGCTCTTTTGTAAGCAACTTAAAATTACAAAAACTAGTTTACTACGCCCAAGCATGGCATCTCGCCCTCCATGATGCACCGCTCTTCCCAGAAGAGTTTGAAGCATGGGTGCATGGTCCTGTCATCCCCGAACTTTATCAAAAATATAAACCCTTCGGCTGGCAAGCGATCGCAGAAGATGCAAAGGTCGATCTACCCGAAAAAACGCAAGAATTTCTACATGAAGTTGCTGAAGAGTACTTTGCCTGTGATGCCTATCAGTTAGAGCAGATGACCCATATCGAAGCACCTTGGAATCTAGCTAGATCGGGCTTACGCGCCGATATGCCCTGTAATGAAATAATCAATAAAGATTGGATGAAGGAGTATTATCGTTCTCGTGCCAAAGAAGATTAAGAGAATCGAAATAGAGAAGTCGCGTGATTCCAACATTAAGCCGACAAAAGCTAGAGTAAATCAGGGTATTAGCTTCTCTTTTAAGTATTATCAACACAGACATGATAAATTTTCTTGCAGTGACAAAGAGATTACTTACTGTCTAGCATTACTAGATAGATTAAAAGATTTATCAACTATGTCAGTGCAAGAGCTATTAGTGAATCGCAGCAAAACTTTACGGTGTCATCCGATCGTATGGCAAGATACGACTGAAACTGGATTTGGATTGCCCAATGAAGAGCAGTTAGTGGATATCCCCTATCAATTTTCGCTCTCTTCTAATAAACATGGCAGAGTGCATGGCTTTTTCATTGATGACGTTTTTTACATTGTTTGGCTAGATCCAAATCATTTGCTTTACTCTTAAATGCTAAGCCTCTCGGCGAAATGTTGCGATCGCAGTCATGGCATGTTTGGATTGCGATCGGTGATCTTGCAAACAGATGTGAGTAATTTAGCGGGGATATGGCGATCGCTTACTTGCAACTATTCAAATAAAGATCTGGATAGTCCCGATTGTCTAATGATCGATTGAAGTGTGCCAATCTTAACTTCTGAATAGTTAGGAACTGGGACTGTAATTGTGGAATCATCAATTTTTTTCTGCATGATAATATGACTACCTCGCTGCCTTACTTGTGTAAAGCCATGCTCAGATAGAATTTGACAGACTACTTTTGCAGAAAGAACTCGTAGTTTACCCAATGGCTACCTCGATCTGTGTCACATAAATTTCTGAATACATTCTTGCTAGAATTTCTTGGGGACTTGCCATTTCAAAAAATAATTCAATCGCTTCAATTAGATTCTTTCTAGCTTCTTCTACGGAGTCGCCTTGACTGGCAATATCTATCTGTGGGCAAAGGGATACATAGCCATTGTCTTCACGTTCAATGATGCAGGTTAGTTGTTTGAGTTGTTTCATGGCTTGTAACTGTAGAAGTTGATGTTAATGTTAATGAGGATGGGGTGCTCTATCTTTCGTTAAGAATTGCCCCAACGTATTTAGAGTTATATTACTTAGAAAATTGAGGCTCAAATAGATTTAGCTGCTGCAAATCATTTTGATAATTAGTTTTCAACAAGCTTTCATTCGTTGGAATAACAAATTTGTCTTTTCCACGTTCTTCAAGTAATTTTGCAAACAATAGCCAAGAAATAATTCTGGATCTATAGTCACTCTTGCTCTTATTTTTAGTAAATTCACTACGAGAATATATATCTGCAATAATTTCCTGTAATCGCCATTTTGTTATAGCTTTATCTCTTTCTATTTCTCTATATATTTGCTGCACGATAGCAAGATCTTTTAATGCAATTGATAAATACCTAGAAATATCACTTTCTCCAGTATCTAGTAGACTTGGATTGATTTCCACTCTATCTCTATACGATACTGCCATTCCAAATCTTTCTAAATCCCAAACAACACTTCTAGTAGTAGTTTCAGGCGAACCTAGCCTAGAAGAGAACTCTTGTTTAGTTAGACCACGAAACCCTGCTGTTTTGAGTATTTTTAGAGCTTTTTTTATTATAGGCATTCTATTTCTAATCATATATTTTGACGGATCTTTATCCTCTGGCAATGGTAAAGATAATTGATGATTTTGTTGATAAAATAGAAATGGAGTGTTACTAGAGGCTGCAAAAGAGTTTTCTAATTTGTGGATTTGTATAAATTGATCTACTGACCAAACAGGTAAAATATTCCTAACGTATATTTCAGGAGGGTTGGCGACTATTACATCAACTCCCAATTCGAGACAACACTCTAAATCGATCGCTTCATAAATTCCTGAATCTCTATGACATGCTTTTTTAAAAATTATTGATGAAGCTTCACAAATATTAAATTTAAACTCAAGAAATGTAACTAAATCATCAGCATTCTTAACTGATGTAGCTATGCTAGTAAGACTATGTATCATCTCTAAGCTAGGTCTAGTTATATGAAATTGTGCAGGTGAAGGGCTAAGGATAATCTCACAAAACATTTGAGAGGATGGAGAGTTAGATATACTTCTGTTCAAAAAAGTATCTACAATTAGCTTTGAGCCAAGGAGTATTCCCACTAATTCCACTCTCCTAAATTTGAGCATTCGTTATTTGAAGTTGCTTCAATAACATCAGCTTGATTCTCAGTACCCATAAGCTTGCGTAGATCGTCTATTGATTTTAGCTCTTTCTTCTCTACGTTGGATTTGAGATTAAACTCTTTTGGGATGCTAACAATCGCACTAGCAACAGCATCAAGATAAGCATCTAACTCCATACCATGTGCTTGAGCAAACAACCTCAGCGTATCAACCTTTGTACTACCATCACCTTGCTCAATCCGCCGTACTTGGCGATCGCTTAAACCAATAATATCTGACTGGCGCAATTTATGTTGCTTTCGCAAAGTTGCGATCGCCTTGCCAAAAATTTGATTATGTTCTGATTTAAGAGAATCAAACTTCTGTTTCCATTCAGGATCAGTGGCACAACGAAAAGATTCAAGATCGAGATGAATATCAGCACTTTCCCAATACAAACAGCTACCATCATCATCAATAGTAAAGTTACTACGATCATTGATAGAAATACGTTTTAATGCTGGTAAGGAATCAAAAGGAACCTCTAACTTTTCCATAGCACAGCTAAGAACTAATAAGCGATCGCCGATTACTGTTGCATCAGCAATTAATTGTTCTTGCGCTCCCATAATCCATGCATTCATCACCCTTTTAGGTACAACAGAATTACCATGAACAAGCGTATTTCGCATCACTCGGAGGTTGGCTCGATCAAACATTTGAGGCAACCAATTGGGATCGCTATCTTCTCTAATAAATAGCACCCGCAAGTGATGTTTCTGATTTGCGAATCGCACAATATCCGCAATTTCTGGTAAACCAGTCGCAGAAGCTAACACAAACAAATTCAGCGCTGATTCTAATCCCTGTGTGTCAGATGGCTGTAGAACTTGTAATGACTTAGAATGTGATACAAGATGTTTGTTTTCGCTATCTTGAACTAGAACAGTCATTGTCTGTTGGCTGGACATTACTGATCCTCCTTTATACATACTTTTTGTTCCCATTCGATGAGAAGCTTAGATTTATTTTCTAAAACGAATTTTAAAATTTGTTTTTCGTCCTTACTTGATATTTGAAGGTTCGGTGGATATTTAGCCGTGAAAATCAACCCATTCTCTTTGCTACAGAGCAAAATGTTAACGCGGATCTCCCATGCCCCTGACTTACGGACGTGAAAGTGCGGAGGTCTATGATCGTGGGAATTAAAGAACAGATACAGACCATCTATTTTAAAGCATTGAACCTTACCCAAGTCCTGACCTAGCTTTGATTTTGCAAGACAACTAAGTATGAGTATAAATCATGCCAGACATTTTGTCAATAATTTAAGAAGACAATAATGTCCGACAAGATGATTGATTAGGCTGGCGACATCAAGCTGAGTTATTAATGCTTTCTTTGAAGCGTCCCACCCCGCAAAGCCTTATAATAGTAAGACACTTAGTAAGAATTGCCTAGATCACACGGGGCAAGCACTGCCAAGCAATGCAAGGAGAATTTGAGTAGCCGTATGACTGATATCTTAGAAGATC
>JAYUSC010000153.1:0-2067 GCA_043755885.1 Pseudanabaena sp.
TTTGCAGGCACTGAGTACGAGCTACGCCAGCACACCCAGTTTATCGTGGGTGTAGTTATGGCGGTTGACGATGCCGAGGTCAGACAGCAATTAGAATCTCAATTGCAAGAAGTCGATCCAGAAGGTCAAAATATCGTCTGGAACGCGATTCGGCAAATCCTCAGCGGACAACGCGATGAAGATATTCTCTGCGAAGGATTGAATGATATAAATTCTCAAATTGTCCTTGCGATCCTTCAGCAAGTAAAAAGACCGTAGGGGCGTAGCATTTGCGCCACAATTTTAAAACTCATCACAGAAATCCCGATCCGCAAATGCTGCGCCCTCTGTGCTTTTACAGACAAATTGTCCCCGCGTTATGAGGTTTTGGGCAGAGCATTCCCAAAAGAAGATTATCTAAAAATTTATGGATTGTGGTGGGAATGCTCTGCCCCTACAGTTCTATTCTATAGGCAATAATAAATAATGACTTTCAACATTTTGGTCAAACAAATCATGAACACGCGATCTTTAGAAGACATCATTCAAGAAATGCAAGCACAAGCCAACGGACTAACCCAAGAGATCCTTGATGAAATCTTGAATGAAGACGATGACTAAACCGAGATTTGTCATAGATACCAATAACTAAGAGAACAAACAAATGACCACAAGAGAACAACTCATTCAAGAAATTTCTCGCGTTCCCGAAGAACTAGTAGAAGAGCTTTTTGACTTCTTACTATTCACCCAAATTCGTAGACAACAAACCAAACCTCTAAAAGCACCAAGACCCTATGCTCTCTGTGCTGGTGAATTTACTGTTCCTCAAAATTTTGACCAACCTTTACCCGAAGACATCTTAAAAGACTTTGAATAGAATAGATAAGAAATCATGCAATTGCTCCTTGACACACATATTTTTCTTTGGTTTCTCAATGGAGATCCTCAACTCTCTCCACAATTTCGCAACTATATCCAAGACCGCAATAACGATGTCTACCTAAGCGTTGTATCTGTTTGGGAAGCCACAATTAAATATCAACTTGGTAAACTTCCTTTCCCAGAATCCCCAGAAATATATTTACCAAAACAACGTATTCGACATCAAATTGATAGTCTACCTATTGACGAAGCTAGTATTACACAACTGATTCGATTACCACCTTTACATAGAGATCCCTTTGACCGACTTCTAATTTGTCAAGCCATTCAGCATAATTTAACAATAGTGACAGTCGATCAAGCAATCACCAACGATCCAATAGTTCAGCTCCTAAATTAAATGGGTCGCATCCCATGCGGAAGCCTGTCGTTGTGGCTCCAAAAGTGTCGAGCGGATTATGTGCTGGCAATTTCCCGATGATTAGAATGCGATCGCACATTAGATCACCGTAATAATTCTGTCATAATGAAAACTGGGATCTGCAATACTTAGCTGCAAGAGGCAAATATTCTTTATGAACGCCCTAACTATCAGCCTAGAGCCAATATTTGAACTGACAGAAGAAAAGTTTTTTCAACTCTGCCAAAAAAATCGCGATTTAAAATTCGAGCGTAGCGCTCAAGGAGATATTACAATCATGGCTCCAGAAGGCAGTGATACTGGAATGCGTAGTTCCGACTTAAACGGTAACTTATGGCTTTGGAATCAACGCAAAAAATTAGGCTTTACATTTGGATCTTCCGCAGGATTTATATTGCCTAATGGTGCAATGCGATCGCCTGATGTTTCTTGGATACTAAAAGAAAGATGGGATGCACTGACTCCAGCACAACAATCTAAATTTGCGCCAATTTGTCCAGACTTTGTAATCGAGTTAATGTCGAGAACCGATACCTTGTCCACCGTCCAAGCCAAAATGCAAGAATATTATGAGAATGGCACTAGACTAGGCTGGCTGATTAATCGTCGCGATCGCCAAGTCGAAATTTATCGGATTGGACAATCTGTGGAAATTCTCCAATCACCAATTTCGCTCTCTGGCGAAACTGTTCTGCCTGAATTTATTCTAGATTTAACATCCATTTGGTAAGGAACTCACCGCAAAATAAAGAGCCAATTTTTTTGTGGCGCGGCGAAGCCGC
>JAYUSC010000154.1:0-2062 GCA_043755885.1 Pseudanabaena sp.
AGGCGATCGCAAGGATTTTCGCGGAGATATTTGATCACTTCAGCTTCACAACCTTTGCGGGGTGGATCGAGGATCACGATGTCGGGCTGGACATTGAGCGTGCTGATTAGTTCTTCGACTTTGCCAGTATGAAAAACTACGTTGTCAATGCCATTGAGTTCAGCGTTGAGTTTGCCTTGAGCCGTCGCCTGTGGCTGAATTTCGATGGCGATCGCTTGTTTGACTTGTTCTGCTAAAGGTAAGGCGATCGTGCCAATTCCTGCATAGGCATCTACGAGAATTTCGGTTCCTTTTAGATCAAGTTCTGCTTCAATGACTTTCAGCATCTTTTCTGCTTGCTCAGTATAGACCTGAAAGAAAGTATCAGAACGTAAACGGAAGGTTAAGCCCGCAAACTTTTCTAATAGATAATCCTTACCTGCAATGCAACGGCTTTCTTTTCCCAAAATGGCATTGGTTTTATCAGGATTGCAGTTGAGAATTACCCCAACTACTTTGTCATAGCGTTTCATCCAAGTTTGGGCAAATTCAATCAAGTTCGGGACATCCCAATCTCGTGTTACTAGAGTAATCAGAACCTCGCCTGTGTTTCTGCCGATACGCAGCCCTAGATGGCGCAGTAGACCTGTGTGCGTCTTCTCATCATAGATTTCCCAACATTGGTTATGAATATCGCGCTTAATCTCTTCCAACATTGGATCGAGGCGGATATCTTGAGCGGGGCATTGATTGAGATTGACAATTTTATGGGTTCCCTTTTGATAATATCCTGCCCTGATATTGCCATCGCGTCCCGTTGCCAAAGGATAGGTGACTTTGTTGCGATAATGCAAACCTTCTTTTGCCGCCACAATCGGAGAAATGAGTGCTTCTAACATCTCCGCATCAAAACCGCCGATGCGTTGTAATGCTTGCAAGACAATATTTTGCTTAGTTCGCAACTGAGCAGGATAGCCCACCGTTTGCCATTGACAACCGCCACATTTATCGGCAACGATGCATTTAGGGTAGACGCGATCGCTTGATGGTGTGAGAATTTTCTCAATACTTGCATGAGCAAAATTCTTTTTGACGAATTCTAGTTTTGCAGTAATGCGATCGCCAGGGACACTATTGGGGACAAAGATCGCGATATTTTCATAACGTCCCACCCCATCGCCGCTATCAGCAAGATCGTCGATGGTGAGCGTAATTTTTTGTCCCTGTAGTAGCATGGCTTCCTAAATAAATCTGTGGCTGAAGATATTTGATTATAGCTTGTCGCAAAGCCCGAAAATTAAAGGACGTGCTTTGCGAATTCGCGTATTTTCGGGCTTTGTTTTTTGAAAGCGGCAATTTTGGTATGATTAGCCCGTTATGGTAAGACCAAAAATCAGCGAAAAGATTAGCTTTTATCTCGATGACCTTGCTACCCCAGTTGGCAAACTGATCAATATTGCGATCGCAATCCTTGTACTTGCTTCTGCGATTAGTTTTGTCGCCCAAACTTATGAAATAGCTGAGATTACCCGCCACCGCCTCAATTTACTTGATGACATCATTCTTGGGGTATTTGTCTTTGAATATTTTCTGAGACTTGTTACTGCTGAACAAAAACTCAAACATCTATTTAGCCTCTATGCAATTATCGATCTCGTCGCAATTTTGCCATTCTTTTTAGGGGCGATCGATGTGACGTTTATTCGGCTATTGCGCTGGTTTCGGATTTTACGCCTGATACGTTTGGTGGAGTCGCGATCGCTATTTGCCCATAAGACTGAAGATATCGCCATTTTATTTAGGATACTCTTCACATTACTTGCGATCGTGTTTGTCTTCTCAGGTTTGGTCTACCAAATCGAACATCCTAGCAATCCTAAGTTTCACAACTTCCTTGATGCCTTCTATTTCTCGATTTTCACGATGACTACCGTGGGCTATAGCGATGTCATGCCTCAGTCTGACGCAGGTAAGCTCACGACTGTGATTATGGTTCTGACGGGTATAGCGCTGATTCCTGTGCAGCTAGGCGAATTATTTAAGCGATTGGTGCAAACTGCGAACCAAAGCGATCGCACAAATG
>JAYUSC010000155.1:0-2061 GCA_043755885.1 Pseudanabaena sp.
AAAATCTGTACCGCCCGCTGAGCGGGCGGTACAGATTTTTGCTCTGGTTTTTTAATTATGCCGAGGGACTTATCAAAATATTGCGATCGCAAAAGCCATAGACTTTGTTAACTTATTTATCTAGCATTATCAACCTGCTAACTATCCAAATTTATGCCGATCGCACCAATTCTCAAAGCCGAAAATATCTCTAAATCCTTTGGTGGCCTTCATGTCGTCAGTAATGCTCAGATCGAAGTACCTGCGGGGAGCATTACAGGACTAATTGGTCCAAACGGGGCAGGGAAAACTACATTTTTTGGATTACTCTCCAACTTCCTGAAGCCCGATCGTGGAACGGTGCAGTTTAACGGAATGCCAATCCAAGGCAAGCCAAGCCATGCGATCGCCAAACTTGGCATGATTCGTACTTTTCAAGTGCCGCGTGTGTTGTCGCGTTTGTCGGTGCTAGAAAACATGTTGCTAGCCGCCCAAGATCAAGCTGGCGAGAAGTTTTGGAATACTTGGTTTCAAGGTCAGAAAATTGCGAGTCAGGAGCGAGAAAATCGCGAAAAGGCAAGACATATTCTAGAGTCGGTGGGCTTAATCAGGATGGAAGATGATTTTGCGGGTTGCCTATCGGGTGGACAGCGCAAATTATTAGAAATTGCTCGCGCCTTGATGACTGACCCTAAATTAATTTTGCTCGATGAACCTGCGGCTGGGGTAAATCCTGCTTTGATTGAGGAAATTTGCAGCTATATCCACAAGTGGAATCGAGAGGGCTTAAGCTTTTTGATCATCGAACACAATATGGATGTGATTATGTCGCTATGCGATCGCGTCTGGG
The DNA here is from genome assembly GCA_043755885.1 of Pseudanabaena sp. Classification (GTDB taxonomy): domain Bacteria; phylum Cyanobacteriota; class Cyanobacteriia; order Pseudanabaenales; family Pseudanabaenaceae; genus Pseudanabaena. Next base: position 830 of record JAYUSC010000155.1, read on the forward strand.
TCTTAGCCGAAGGTCACAACCTCGCTGACGGTTCACCCGCCGAAATTCAGACTGATCCTAGAGTTTTAGAGGCATATTTAGGCTCATGACATTTAATGTTTTACTACTAGTGCCAACGGGAATTAATGCTGCCATTGGCGGCTATGCGGGAGATGCTCTGCCAGTGGCGAGAGCGATCGCAACTATTGCTGATAACGTGATCACCCATCCCAATGTCTTAAACGGCGCGAGTTTGTATTGGTCAATGCCGAATGTTTTATATACCGAAGGTTATGCGATCGATCGCATGGCAAGAGGCGATTGGGGTTTGCGTCCTGTGCGCTCAAATCAGATTGGCGTAATTCTTGATCGCGGTATGGAGCCAGATTTAGAATTGCGTCATCGCCAAGCGATCGCAGCAGCCCAAGCGACATTAGGTTTAAATATTACGGATGTTTTAGTTACCGATCAGCCTCTGGGTGTCGAACTGCGATCGGGCGACTCGGGCGCGACATGGGGAACGATCGCTAATCTCGATAGTTTACTTAGAGCCGCCGAAAAATTAATTAAAGTCTCTAAGGTAGAAGCGATCGCAGTTGTGGCAAGATTTCCTGATGACTCAGATAGCGAAGCACTCCAAAACTATCGCCAAGGTAAAGGAGTCGATGCTCTCGCGGGAGCCGAAGCCGTAATTAGTCATGCGATCGTGCGCGAGTTTGCGATCCCTTGCGCCCATGCTCCCGCGCTGCAACCTTTGCCACTCGATCCCAGCGTTGCGCCTCGCGCTGCTGCCGAAGAATTAGGTTATACATTTTTGCCTTGTGTATTGGTTGGTTTGAGTCGCGCCCCAAAAATCATTACATCGCCAGATTTATTGAATGATGGTGATTTTACAGCCGATCGTATAGATGCGATCGTTACGCCCTATAGCGCTTGTGGCGGCGCGGGTTTATTAGCGCTTAATCCACTTCCTCATGTGCAAACTATTTTTGTCAGAGAAAATCAAACAGCGCTGAACGTTACACCCGAAATGCTGAGTTTAAGAGGTATTCAGGTTGAAAATTATTGGGAAGCGATCGGGGTTTTAACCGCAATTAAATCTGGAATTAATCCGCAAAGTTTACGGCTAAGTAGCTAGGCGCAATTAAATATAAAACGTGACGACTCCCAGCCCTAACTCGCGGACGAGTATAGGGTGGGCTTCTCAGCAACACCAGCTATTGCTTCGGTTACACGCTGAGCTTTGTAACGAC
>JAYUSC010000156.1:0-2051 GCA_043755885.1 Pseudanabaena sp.
GAAATTGTTGAACCTGATGATGTGCGGCAAAAATTTGCTGAGAAATTGCGATCGCTATATCTTAAATATCAGAGTCTAAAATCATGATCGTAGCTTCACAACAATCAAACTGCGATCGCAACCTCAACACCCAAAAAATTGCGATCGCAACTGCATCAAAATCAACTTTCATCAATTAATCTTTCGTATTCGTCATGCAACCCGATCCAAAACCAATAATAGTCATCCCCTTCTTTTAAGGCTAAAGCTCGATATTCTCTATTGATGCGAATAGACCATAGATTTTGATTTACTTTTTTAAAGTGTAGGGATGGATAGAAGCGATCGCTTATCCAGATTTGATAAGTTTTTTTGGCTTGGGCTTTGATGGCTGGTGGCAAATCTGCATAAGCTTCCCAAAAATCAGGAGTTGTTAATGACTTCATCCAGTTTCTTTACGCGATTGGCGGCGATATGGGCTTTGGCTCGTTGAATAACTTTGTTTAATTTACCTTGCTCTGAGTCTTTCTTTATTTGCTTGTCCCAGTCATCTTCTGATCGTTCTTGTAGCCATGATAATAATGCTGATGTTTCGTCATCAGACAATCTGGCGATCGCTGTTTTAATCTCTACTACGGTGTTCATAAGAGAATTAATTTGTGATTACAAGTATGTTTACTTTGTTAAATTTTAACATGCGGTAAAGAGATCGCCTCTCCCAAAAAATCAAACAGCGATCGCAATTTCAACACTCCAAAACATCGCGATCGCAATTTCACAAAAATCAAACTGCGATCGCCTTCATCAAACCTTTAGCAGATAGGTAATTGAGGTGAGCAAGCTTAAATCAGGGTAAAGTTTGCGTAAATAGGCTCTCAACATCGAAATTAAAGCACAGTTACGTTATAAAATGTGAATCTACATCGTTCACAAAAAAAATTGCCAAACAATTTTAAAAGAGAAAACAATATGCCAATTGAAAGCGATAAACTTTTTGTCAAAGACGTATTCTCAAAATGGTTTCGTATTCCTGAATACCAAAGACCCTACGTTTGGGAAAAAGATCAAGTAATAGAACTTCTTGATGATGTCATTCAAGCAAGAGCTTTAAACCCTGATTCTCAATATTTTTTGGGTTCTATGGTTTTGAGGAGAAACTCTAGAGAGGAAGAAACAACTAGATTTGAAGAATATGACTTACTTGATGGACAGCAGCGTTTGACAACATTATTTCTAATAACGGCAGTTCTTAGAGATTTATCAACCAACCCAACATTGAAAACAACTTGTCAAAATATAATTTTTCAAGAAAGGATTATATTCATTGGTATTCCTGAAAGATTAAGAATAGTTTTTGCTCGAGACCAAGTAAAAAAATTTATAGATCATTTTGTAAAGGAAGATGGAGGGACGGCAAAAAAATCCGAACTAAAAACAAAAATATCAAATTATAAGGAAGATGTTTCAATTCGTAATATGTCCAAAGCGATTTTGAACATTAGAGAATATTTTTCCCAAAATAGTGCCAATAATAATCTCGATTTAGAGGATTTTGCAAAGAGTCAGACTCAAATTGAGAATTTCTTCACTTACTTGCTTTGTAATGTTTTAATGATTTATGTTTCTGCGGATAAACTAGATGATGCTTTTAGACTTTTTACTGTCATGAATAGTAGAGGCATTAAGCTAAGAAATAGTGATATTCTCAAAGCAGATAATCTTGGAAAAGTTACAGACGATACAAAGCGTACTGAATGTGCAAAAGAATGGGAAGATACTGAAAACTACTTTGCAGAGGATTTCGATATTTTTCTTTCACATCTAAGGACAATTTTAGTGAAACAAAAAGCCGCCGTAAGTTTATTAAAAGAATTTGAAGATAACATTTACAATCCATCAAGTTACGATAGAACAAGTAGGACTACAACCAATTTGCCTCCGCTTTTAAATAAAGGAGAAGAAACTTTTAAATTTAGGCTCTTCTGAGTATATGGGGATAAGCAAATCTAATGAGAAAGACAAGCAAGTAATCTAGATCTAAAGTTTATAAAATTCACAAAGCCATAAGCTTG
>JAYUSC010000157.1:0-4726 GCA_043755885.1 Pseudanabaena sp.
CTACGCCCGCCGCAACATTTTTGGGTTTTATATGGATTATTTTTTTTCTTGGGATTCCCTAAGTAGCTAGGCAGAATAAAACCCAGAACCCAAAGAAGCTAGTTCGCCCGCGCAGCAGGCGAACCAGCTTCTTTGGGTTTTATATTTAATTGCACCTAGCTACTTAAATCTATGAAATGGACTAATCGCGAGCGCTACCGTGATCACTGTGGTATCCGCAGTTTTCAAAAGATAGTTGGGGCGCGATCGCCTAAACTGGTAACGACATATTTTTATCAAGATTTTTGAAAGATCTGTTAAGTGGACTATGGAAGTTAGATTTCGAGAATGTGATTGGTTTGACTTATGGATCTGGATAAAATTCAATGAAGTTCCCTCTCAGTCAGAGAAGCAGCTATTAGACGAAGTATTTAATTCTTGGTTTCTGCTCGGTAAATTAGGTGGTTTCAATGCTTGCAATATGCAGGTTTTAGAATCTGGCGTGGATGTCAGCTATTTTGACTATGACAACCAAGCTGCCGATGACGAGATGATGTCGGTGATGCATAATATGACTGATCTTGAGTACGAAAACGAATGGGGTCGCTGTTGGGTTGATCTGGGAACCTGTGATGCGATCGCGATCGATACTTTGGTTAATGCGTTGCGCCAGTTCGACAAGGAATATGTTGCGATCGCAGAAGTCATTATTGGCGGACAAAACTCTGACTGGTTGGTTGAGCCTAAGAGCCTAGATGATGAAGATTACGATCGGTAAACTATTAGAGGAAAGCCAAAATGCGTGTTTTACATACAATGCTTCGGGTTGGTGATTTAGAGGGATCGCTAGATTTTTATAGCAACGTCCTCGGCATGAAAATATTGCGTCGTAAAGATTATCCTGATGGACGCTTTACCCTCGCTTTTGTGGGTTATGGCGATGAATCTAGCAATGCTGTGATTGAGCTAACCCATAATTGGGATACCAACGCCTACGACATTGGTACTGGCTATGGTCATATTGCTTTGGGCATGGCAAATATTTATACCGCTTGTGATGCGATCCGTGAAAAAGGTGGCAAAATCACCCGCGAACCGGGACCGATGAAGCATGGCACGACCGAAATCGCCTTTGTCGAAGATCCAGATGGTTATAAAATCGAGTTGATTCAACTCAAGTCATAAAATAAAGAACCAACGTTTTGTGGGGCGGCGAACCCGCGCCACAAAACACTTACGAAGCACTAAATTCAACTTCTTTGAAGATTAAGATAAAAATTGTTATAAGCTGTAAAGCCGCACACCAGTAGCCTAGTCATGCGTAGACCTCGATATACACCTTCTCGGCAATCCAAGCGCAAATCTTGGTTGCGAAATACCCTACTTCTGATCCTGATTGGTCTGCCATTACTATTGCTTTTGGCGGAACTAATTGCGCGAGGAGCAGTTTTAGCAACAGGTAACAATAACCAGCTCGCTCCTAATAAAACTGTAGCGATTGCCCAGTCCTATGCCTTTAAATTGCAGGACTCTAATGGTAATAACTATCCTGGACTACCAGATGCTGGGCTGCTCCAAGTAAAACGCAGCCCTTTATTGGGTTATGAATTACTGCCCACTCAAAAGAGCGAATATTGGCAAATCAACGATCAGGGCTTTCGTCAAGACTCGTCTGTACCAGTTGACAAGCCTGCTAACGAAATCCGCGTATTTTTGGTTGGTGGCTCCACCGCTTTTACAAATATGGCGGAAAAAAATCAAAAGGCTTTGGCTTTTAAGGTTGAGAAATTGCTCAACGAGCGTGTCCGCGCTCAAAATAGTAGCCCCGAAAAGTTCAAGCCCAAAGAAATCCCCTACTTTGCCGATCAAATTGAAGCGATGCGAGCATTGCCTCCACGCATTCGAGATGGCAGCTATCGAGTAATTGCGGCGGCGGCTCCTGGCTATAGCTCTGGCAATGAACTTGCCCTGATCGCGCATAAGGTGATGACATATAGTCCGAATGCGTTGCTGATTCTCGATGGTTACGAAGATCTGCGATCGCCTAGCAATCAGACTGCTCGCGAAATTGGCAATGTTGACCAAATGCTACGCGATCCACTCGCCCAATATCGCCAACATCAAGGTCAGCAATTTAATAACTGGTTAAATTCGTTATATCTAGTCAAAGCATGGCAAAAATGGATCGTACCAGCCGATATCAGTACATTTAGCTCTGAATATCAAGTTTTTAATGCTGAACAACTCAGCAAAGATCCCAAAGAAATTCAAAAAAGAGTAGATCGATATCTTTACAATACTCAACAAATGATGAGATTGGCTAATAATATTCCTGCTTTGATCCTTCTTCAGCCTGAAATCACAGGCAAGCAAAAATCCTTAACCAAGGAAGAAGAAGGTATTCTGAAATCTTTGGGTAAAGAATATAGCGATCGCGTTACAAATGCTTATATGCTTGCCGAACAATCTCTTAGCAATAGTCCAATCAAGCCCAAATTTGTCAGCTTTTATAAGCTGTTTCAAAATACTAACCAAGCTTTCATCGATCCCATTCATTTAACTGAAGCAGCGAATGACCTATTAGCTGAAAAATTATACGAAAGTACCGAGCAGCTATTTTTGGTTCAGCCTGCTCCCAATGCTGTCAGTGGCGATACGCCAACACAACCAATCGCACCACCCCAGCCCGTAGTTGCACCAGAACCAAACCCGTCAAATCTGCTGCGCTCAATTGTGATTCCTTAGTGCGATCGCAGATTAAAACCCAAAAGATGAGAAACGATGCTTTACGTCGCTTCTCATCTTTTGGTAGACTACATTCAATCAGTGAGTTTTAATAAATATTTATGGTAGAACCAATTCTGTCAGGCATTTGCCTCGGTCTTATTTTCATCACTCTTGGCGGACTATTTTTTGCTGCTTATCAGCAATATCGTCGCGTCTAGTCCCAACATAATTGCCAATTCAAAATTACAAGGTTGCGTCCGCAGGGGCGCAACCTTGCAACCTCGGCAAAAAGCAGAAGAGGCATTTTATGCCTCTTCTGCTTTTTGCTAAAAGCCAAGAAATGAGCAGTTTATTCTTCTAGTTCTTCTGGTTCTTCTGGTTGCTCTAAATATCGGCAGATTTCATTGATTTTCATGCGATAAATATGTGGCCAGCCACCGTTTGTCTCAATATCGCGCAGGAGATTAAATAGTTCATGCCGACTTGTTGGTAGAGCTGGTTGAAACAAATCATCGCGAATGCGCTTATGAGTTGATTCTAAGACCCTCAAAATTTGCAAAAGATTAGCTGGAATATTCTGCTGATCTTGGGCAATTTGCCATAGGCGATCGCTGATCGCCTCAAGCTCAGATAAATTAGCAGTTTGCCCCTCTTGTGATTGGTTCTGTGATTGGATTTCAGTTTGTGCCAAGCTAAGTACCCTCGTGCGCGATAATATGATGATTGGAATTTTACAAATTAAGTCTTTAGTTAGCTAACCTAATACGGCTAGTTTAAAGTACCACCAACTCCTTAACGATCTCAATTTAAAATCCCAAACTAGATCGTATTTTTTAACAGAGTTATCATAGGTCGCGCTTTTCGCGATCCGTACTGACTCTAAAATACTACCCGTTAAATCCTGTTAAATTAAGAAGAGGTTATTTATGAAATTTCGTAGTTTTACGAAAGCAATTTTTACATTGTGTATCAGTTTCTGTATGTTAGTTGCAAGCGGTTTGTTTGCTACTACTGCGATCGCAGGTGTTGAACCTGGCTTAACCTATGACCAAATTGTAAATACTGGCTTAGCCAATAAATGTTCTGACATTTTGGGTTCTTCTCGCGGCGGACGCAACTTTATCCCTGTGGGCGCAGGTGAATCTGTCCAAGTTACAGAGCTTTGCCTAGAGCCAACTTCATTCTTTGTCAAAGAAGAATCCAGCAACAAGCGCAAAAAATCTGATTTTGTCGCCAGCAAGTTGATGACTCGCTCGACATCTAGTCTTGACTTCGTAAAAGCAACTGTCACAGGTAACAGCGATGGCAGTCTATCTCTGTTAGAAACCGATGGTCTAGACTATCAACCGATCACCGTCAAAATGCCTGGTGGCGAACTGGTCGCAATTTTGTTCACCATCAAAGGTTTCAACGCCAAAACTGCTCCTGGTGTAAATGGAATTACCACATCGGTTGATTTCGTTGGTTCTACTCTAGTTCCAACCTATCGCGGTTCTGGCTTCATCGATCCTAAGGGTCGTGGGCTTGCGATCGGTTATGACTCTGCCGAGGGTTTACCTGGTAAGCGCAACTCGTTTGATAACCGCAGTGTCAAGGATGACTCCACATCCAAAGGTACGATGTCTTTACAAATTGCCAAGCTCAATGCTGATACTGGCGAAATCGCTGGTACTTTTGAGACTGAGCAAACCTCGGACAACGACCTTGGTGGTGTTGAACCCAAGGAAGTAATCATTCGCGGCGTATTCTACGGCAAAGTTGGCGCTTAATTTTGCCCACAAAAAAAGAGAGTTCCCAAAGGGAACTCTCTTTTTTTGTGGGGATATTTAGAAACTAAACGTGATAAGCCGTAATAACTTAGGACTTACGCAGAAGTTGCTAAGACCCTCACCCCTGGCCCCTCTTCCAAAAAGGGAGAAGGGAACAAGAAAAATCTCTTACTCCCCTTCTCCCAGAACGGGAGAAGGGGATGAGGGCAGATCTTCACTCTGCGTAAGGGACTTGCAAGAAATAATAAAAC
>JAYUSC010000158.1:0-4710 GCA_043755885.1 Pseudanabaena sp.
GTACCCAAAAATAGTTTGTTCGCCTCATCAACGATCCCATGCCCCGAAAAATAAAACAGCACCAGATCGTCTTTTTGGCGATCGCGCCCATTAAACAAATTGTGAATCGCATCCTCGATCGCCTGTCTCGAAGCATTTTTTAAAACAACAACATCTTCTGTAGCAAACTCACCATTTGCTACCAACACGCGCTGCATCGCATCCACATCTAGCAATGAGCCATGCAAAGGTACGAGCTTTTCACATTCAGGATATTCACTTGTACCAACCAACAAAGCCAAACGTTTCATCTAGACTTAAATTCCTTACTGACCTTGACTTGATTAACCTAGACTTGCCCATTTTGCAATCTGTTCATCCGCTTTCTGAATTGCAAAGTCAAACTCAGCTTGACTATTAGCCTCAATCGCCAATTCCTTGCCATAAGCCTTAATTGACACTTTCAAGGTTTTTCCAATGATCCGATCCTTGAGAAATCCGCCCAACTTTTGCAAATTTGCCGCACTAACTTCTGCGGTCAGCAATCCCACCACAAATCCACCCAAAGCCATCGCGCCTTCAGGAACATCAGTTACCGCAACAAGATCAGCGTCTTCGACACCATCGACAGCCCTAACCTGCTTCAGCAAATTACGCGCCGCCAATTGCAAATCCTCAGCATCTAGCGAGGAATCCACTAACTCCAAGTTAACAAAAACATTAGTAGTCATAATCCACCGATTAAGCGATATCAGGTTATCTTATCAAACTTCACCTAATTTTAACGTCAAAAGTTTAGTGTCCTCGCCTGTACTTCTTCGTCTTGCGATCGCAGCGCGATGATGTCCTTGTCACCGAAAAAAATAGGGATACGCAAAGCGCATCCCTATTTTTTATGCGATCGCCATTACTTGCTCAATCACTACATTTCTCGCCCATTTGTCAGCCTCTAAAATATCTTCAAGCTCTGGCTTAGACACACAATGATGTTTGTCGCAAACACGCTTAATCAAATCCGCAATCTGCACATAACGCACTCGCTCTTGCAAAAATAATTCCACTACTTGCTCATTGGCAGCATTCAATACCGCAGGCATGGTTCCACCCGCACGACCTGCGGCGTAGGCTAGCTCCATGCAGGGATATTTTTGATGATCGGGGGCGCGGAAAGTGAGTGTGCCGCACTTGACGAGATCGAGGCGTTCCCATTGAGTCGGAATGCGGTCGGGATAGGAGAGAGAATAGAGTAATGGCAAACGCATATCAGGAATACCTAGTTGCGCTAATACGGAAGTATCTTCCAATTCGATTAGAGAATGAATAATACTTTGCGGATGAATCACAATCTCAATCTGATCATAATCAACACCAAAGAGATAATGAGCTTCGATTACTTCTAGTCCCTTATTCATCAGAGTTGCTGAGTCAATCGTGATTTTCTTACCCATCGCCCAGTTCGGATGCTTCAATGCGTCTGCAACAGTTACCGATGCGAGTTCCTCCGTAGGGCGATCGCGAAATGCGCCACCTGAAGCTGTGAGAATAATCCGCCGCAGTCCACCTTCTGGTACTCCTTGCAAACATTGGAAAATTGCTGAATGTTCAGAATCGGCTGGCCATAACTTCACGCCATGTTTTTTCATTAATGGCACAACTACTTCACCGCCTGCGATTAAAGTCTCCTTATTAGCAAGTGCAATATTTTTACCCGCCTTAATCGCAGCGATCGTTGGCAATAACCCTGCACAGCCGACGATTCCTGTTACGACGACCTCAGAATCTCCATAGGCTGCCACAGTCTCTACGCCTTCGGCTCCTGCTAAGAGAATTGGCTTTACGGCAAGATCTGCGATCGCATCTTTTAGTTCAGCAAGTTTATGCTGATTTGCGATCGCGACAATTTCGGGCTGAAACTGGCGAATTTGTTTGGCAAGCAGATCGATGTTTCCCCCTGCTGTCATCCCCACTACCTGAAATTTTTCAGGATACTCAGCAACGATATCTAGTGTTTGTGTGCCAATCGAGCCAGTGGAGCCAAGCAGGGTGATGCGTTTCATAGGAAATTTTTGATTAGTATTTAATTACAGAAATAATACGAGAGATTGAAAGCTCAGCGTCTTTGGACCTGAGATGAAAATCGGACGAGCGAATTTATTCGCTCCAATATATTTCTGATATAGTTATTTTAGTACCGCAGGGCATACGGGAATTCACGCTTGAGAAGCTAGTTGTAAGACTAGGTATCACTAAATAAGACCAGCTAAAACTTGTTTTAGGGGCAATAGTGAGTCCAAGAATCTCAGTCACTTCAGTGCTGAGAGTGTCAATAAAGTCTTGCATAGATTTTCAAGTGATCGCTTGAAAATCTTCAAAAAAAGATATTTCGGCGCGAAGCGGCGAAATATCTTTTTTTGAAGATAAAAACTTGATTTCAGTCCCAAATATTAATTTGTTTTAAGTTATTTCACAATCTAAGCGTCGAATGTAAACCACACGATAAACTTGGTTTTAAACATCCCTCGCCTATTTATCTTTTTTAGATAGGCAAATATATTGATTGGAGCAATAGCAATATGTCGCATGCAGTCAAAATTTATGACACCTGTATCGGCTGCACCCAATGCGTGCGAGCCTGTCCTTGTGATGTTTTGGAAATGGTTCCTTGGGATGGATGTAAAGCGGCTCAAATCGCTTCTTCTCCCCGTACTGAGGACTGCATTGGTTGCAAACGTTGCGAAACAGCTTGCCCCACTGATTTCCTAAGCGTCCGTGTCTATCTTGGTGCTGAAACCAGCCGCAGCATGGGTCTTACTTACTAATTTTTAGTTGGCAAGATTCTTGTTTATTTTTCGTTAAGTGCAATTATTCTTTATCCTGCATTTCGATTTAGGCGTACCGATTGGTGCGCCTAAATTGTTTTTATAGCAATTTGCTTTCAACCCCCCCACAAACAAGAATATAAAACCCATTGCGGGGCTTCGCCCTGCGACCCTTTTTGTCCAGTAACTGCTGTAAAAACAAAAGGCACGCTATGCGTGCCTTTTGTTTTAATAGAGATGGTGCATTGCGCCGTTTTTATATAGGGCTTGCTGAATAAAGCAAAAAACATGACAGAGAAGCAGTTTTAGCACAAACAAGAGCTAGTCAGGTACAAGGAAACAAGATAAAATGGGTCAAAAGCCTAGGATTTAAGGAAAAAGATGTACCGAAAAGACGAACAAAAAATAATCTTAGCAGAAAACTTTGAACTGAGCCTTGAGGGAAAATTAGCAGCAAATAATCGCTGGGTAATTCTATCCGAGCTAATTCCTTGGACAGAATTTGAAGACGAATATGCCAAGAAATTTGCAGTCGAGGAAATCGGAGCACCTGCAAAGCCATTTAGAATGGCATTAGGAGCATTAATAATCAAAGAAAGGCTAGGAATCAGTGATCGCGAAACAGTAGAACAAATCAGGGAAAACCCTTATTTACAATATTTTTTAGGAATGTCAGCATATAGTAATGAAGCACCATTTGAAGCATCAACATTAGTATATTTTCGGCGAAGGATTAACATGGAACTAGTAAATAAGATCAACCGAAAGATGGTATCAAATGCGGAAGAAAGAATAGAAGAAGAGCCAGTAAAAAAAAAGGTATTAGGAGAAGAAAGTGAGAGAACAAATCGAGGGAGACTAATATTAGATGCAACATGTGTACCAGCAGACATTAGCTATCCGACAGATTTAGGGATATTAAATCAAGCAAGAAAACAAACAGAGAAGAGCATCGACATTTTGTATGACTCTCTTGAGAATAAAACGTATAAAAAGCCCAAGACCTACCGAGAGATCGCGAGAAAAGACTACTTAGAAGTAGCAAAGAAACGGCGACCATCAAAAAAGCAACGCCAAAGAAGTATAAAGAAACAACTTCAATATATCAAAAGAAATCTAGGTCATATTAGCGAACTAGCAAGGGATACAGGACTAAAGCCCCTGAATCGGCAGGAATATAAAATGCTATTAGTTACCGCAGAAATCTATCGTCAACAGCTATGGATGTATGAGAATAAAAGTCGGAGAATTGATGACAGAATCGTTAGTTTAACTCAACCCCATGTGCGCCCAATTATAAGAGGAAAAGCTGGGAGTTCAGTAGAATTTGGAGCTAAATTATCAGCTAGTTGTTTGAAAGGGTATGTATTTTTAGATCGACTAAGTTGGAATAATTTCAACGAGTCTGGCGACTTAAAAATGCAAGTGGAAGCATTCAAAAATTACACAGGTTATTATCCAGAATCAGTACATGTAGATAAAATTTATCGAACCAAAGAAAATCGAGCTTGGTGTAAAGCCAATGGGATTAGAATCAGTGGCATTCCTTTAGGAAGACCACCAAAGAATATTAGTAAAGAGACCAAGAAACAAGCTCAATTAGATGAGAGGGTGCGCAACTGTATTGAGGGTAAATTTGGGGAAGGAAAAAGAAGATTTAGTCTTAATCGGGTGATGGCAAAACTTTCAAATACTTCCGAAACTGCTATTGCGATAACTTTTTTGGTAATGAATCTCTCTAAACTGCTACGGCAGTTTTGCCGTCTTTTTTTGTGTCTATTTCCAAATCAAACATTCTCCCCAATTTCTCTTGCATTAAGATTAGAAAAAGTTATATCTATGTCTAATTTATTGAATAAAAACTTATGTCTCAACTTCGTTGAGCGTTAATCAATTTTTGGGAGTGCTTTTT
>JAYUSC010000159.1:0-11396 GCA_043755885.1 Pseudanabaena sp.
GTCTATCGACTCGTTCGCCTTTTAGAGACCTCAATGGCTTTTCTTACCATAACCACTGGCTCCGTAATCTTCTGATTGCTTCTTCCCTCAATGGAAGAGCTGTCGGGGCTTTTATCAAACACAAACTAATTTAGAATCAGTGAGATACAAACAAAATTCTACTTTGATTTGATCCGCCTATTATAATATAGCGCTCTTCTCCTCTAGAATGGTCAGGATCATCAAAATTTAGAGATAATGGATCGTCAAATACAGTAGCAGCCTCTTCAAAAGAAATGCCATGTTTTATTTGATTTGCTTTATCTTTTCGCTCATCCCACTCAAACTCTAGTTCCAAACCATTTTAACGCCTTAAATTCAACTGCTTTTTATCCTAACTTATGTTACGTAGAAGTTAACCAAAGCCCTCATCCCCCAACCCCTTCTCCCGCAGGAGAAGGGGTTGGGGGATGAGGGCAGATCTTCGCTCTGCGTAAGGTGAGATTCTAATATATCGTTAAATCGTAATTGTAAACAGACATAGGCTAGAAGCGATCACGATGAGTTAATCAGCAAATCTTAGGTGTGTGAGGTGATCGCTTATAACAAGCTTGCTACAATAAACAAAACTGACAATCTTCAATCTAAGGCAAACCAGAAAAATATGCTTGCCATATATCAAGAGCCCAGAATGTCCATAAAAGAATATCTTGAATGGGAACCCCAGCAAGATCTCCGTCACGAATATATCAACTGTGAAGTATTCGCCATGACAGGTGGCACACTCGCCCATAACGACATTACCCTCAACCTCTACAGAACCTTATATCCCCAAGTGCGATCGCGAGGCTGTCGCATCAACGTCGCCGATGTCAAAGTGCAAGTTACCACCAATAGCCCTTATTATTATCCCGATGTCGTCGTCAGTTGCGATCCTCAAGATCTTAACGCCCGTAAATTCATCCAAAGTCCGACCCTAATTGCCGAAGTTCTCTCACCTGGAACCAGTGCCAGAGATCGTGGCGAGAAATTTAACAACTATCTCACCATCCCCACCTTACAAGAATATGTCCTCATCAATTCCGACAAAATCTCAGTAGAACGCTACGCACGCGGCGAAGGTAGGATGTGGCTATACTATCCATATATTGCTGGCGACACGATTACCCTATCAAGTCTTGAATTTGAGTTTGCGATCGAGCTTCTCTATGAAGGGATTATATTTTAACTAGAATAGAGAACCTTTATTGAGGTATTAGCAGAATTGCTTGCCAAACCACAACATAATTTAGCGATCGCAGATATGTTTGACCTTGAGATGACTATGCGATCGCCTTTAACAAGCTTGCTACAATCCCACACCTACAAGCACGGATGAGCGAATCAAGTACTTTTATCTGACGAATTTAAGTTTTTCGGTATTGGTGACAAAGAAATCGGTGAATAGGCTCATGACGGTGCGATCGCGAATTTTGATATTTGCTGTCAGGGCCATCCCCGATTGCAAATTAATTTTGACTCCCTTGGTTTCTAAGAATTGTTTTTTAAGTTGCACCTTTGCGGGAAATCGATAGGTCGGATTGATTTGGTCAGGTGGTAAGACATCAGAACCGATTGAGATTAATTCGCCTTTCACATCGCCAAACTCAGTGAAAGGGAAAGAATCAATTCTGACATCTACGGCCATTCCTTCTTTGACAAACCCAATGTCTTGATTGCTAATAAATATTTTCACGATCAGCAGATCATCAGGCACAATTTTTAGCACTACTTCGCCAGCGTTTGGGTTCGCTACATAGCCAAGCCCTGCTTTGAGTTCAAAGACTGTACCCGATGCAGGAGCGAAGAGTACTTGGTTTTTGAGGATTACTTCTGCTTGTTTCATTTGACCTTCTACTTCGGTCAGTTTTTTGGTGTTTTCGACGAGAGCCTTGGTAAATTGACTATCGATTTCGGCAATGCGTTTTGTGTTGTCGGCAATTTGGCTAGTCAATTCCTTGCGGGTAATGTCAAAGGTATTACTGAGGCGGGCTTGCCCCTCTGCGATCGCAGATTGAATTCGCTGTTCCTCCCGCGCCAACTGCTGAATTTCTGACTCCGTGGCGATTACCTGTTGTTGTTGTTTGAGATATTGGACACGGGAGATTGCTCCTTCTTTCTCAGCTATTTTTAGATCATTAAGAATTTTGGCATCGATCGCCAAAGCACTTACTTTGCTGGAGCGATTAATTCGAGCTTGATTTAACTGTTCGAGTGACTGATTGATATTTGCCTCGGCAGCTTGCGATCGCGAACCTAGTTCTGCTCTTGCAGCGCTCACTCGATCCTTTTGATCGCCTGTCAAATCTGCGCCACCACCATTTACCTGCATCCGATATAGTTGCATTTCGGTCATTAATGCTTCGCGATTTCGAGCTAGGGCAAAAAATTCCACAGGGACAACACTCACTTTTTCTCCAGTGATTTCTGAGGCTTTGCCATTGAGAACTTCTCGATAAAACTGATTTTCCTGCTGGAGGTTTTTGCGGAGTTTTTGTAATGAATCAAGCTGAGACTTGGCTACAGTTTCATCGATCTCCAATAAAACATCCCCCTTTTTCACTTTCTGTCCATCTTTTACCCGAACCTCTTTGAGTACTCCATTAGCAGGAAGACGAACTTCTTTAACGGCTCCCTGTGGTTCGAGTTTGCCCTGAGCAGGGATTGATTCTTCGATTTTCGCTACTGAAGCCCAAATAATCGCCAGCATCACCGATCCAACCAATGTCCATAGGATCGCAGGAATCCATTTAGGCGATTGGCTCAAGGCTAGAGGTTGATCGAATTTACTTGGTTTTGCGATCGCAGTAGCAGGTTTCTCTAGTCCATCACTAGCGGCTAAATCTTCGGTCGCGATCTTGGCTAAGTTTGGAGTTGGTTGATTGCCGTTATTATTTGTCATGATCTTTTCACCTTTATTTTATCGTTAGTCTTAATGCGCTCAAACCCGAACCAATGAATTTTTTAAAAGTGTTGCAAAGCAACACTTTTAAAAAATTCATTGGTTCGGTTACGAATTACCAGCCGCTTCCTGTTGACGATATAGACAGAAGTAGCGATCTTTCAGCGCCATTAGCTCATTGTGAGTTCCCTGTTCGGCAACACTTCCACTATCCATCAACAAAATCAAGTCGGCACTATGAATTGTGGCAAGACGATGGGTGATAAAGAAAACCGTGCGTCCGCGAAACTCCTCAGCCAGATTTAAACAGACCTGACGCTCGGTATTGTAGTCTAAGGCGCTGGTTGCTTCATCAAGAATTAGTAATTGTGGTTTTTGTAAAATTGTCCTTGCGATCGCAATTCTTTGTCGCTGTCCACCAGATAGAGAAGCACCGCGTTCTCCTACCCTCGACTCGTAGCCCTGAGGCAGTTGCATGATGAAGTCATGAGCGCAAGCAGTTCGCGCTGCCGCCACAATCTCATCGGGAGTAGCATCAGGATTTGTTAAGGCAATATTTTGCTGCACAGTACCATCAAATAGCAGCGTATCTTGCAAAACCACGCCAATTTGTCGCCGCAAAGAATAAAGCTCTACTTTGCCAATGTCGTAATCATCGATAAAAATTCTTCCTGCTTCAGGTTCATACAGCCGCGACATTAATTTTGTGAGGGTGCTTTTGCCAGCACCGCTAGTGCCGACAACGCCGATAAATTGACCATTAGGCACATCTAAATTGACATTGTTTAGCTGTAAAGGTCCATTGGGGTTAAAACGGAAGTTGACATTCTCATAGCGCACCGCTCCTTTGATGGCAGGCATCGGAATATTGCGCCGACCTGCTTCTTCTTGTTCTTGAGGATGATTAATAATATCGCTGAGACGTTCTAGAGAGAGAGCGGTTTCTTGGAAATTTTGCCACAGTTGAATCAGTCGTAAAAGCGGCGATGTCGTATAACCTGCGATGATCCTAAACGCAATTAACGCTCCTAGAGATAGCTCACCTTTGAGCACCAAAAAAGCGCCAACCCATAGCAGTAAGAGGTTAGAAAACTGATTTAAAAACTGACTCACGGAACCCGCAGTCGTGGAAGTGACGACGGTTTTAAATCCATCGGAAACATAGCGAGCATAGCGGCGTTGCCATTCCCAGCGTGACTGCAACTCGATACTTTGTGCCTTAACGGTCTGAATGCCTGAAACAACTTCCACTAAATAGGACTGAGTTGCGGCATTACGCTCAGCTTTACTGCGAAGCTGCGCCCTGACGATCGGCGCAACGATAAAGGTCAGTAATCCAAATAAGGGAACAGTTGCCAAGGCGACTAGAGTTAACAGCCAGCTATAGCAAATCATGACCACGATATAAACGAAGGAGAATACGGCATCAAGGACAACCGTGAGGGCTGTTCCTGTCAAAAATTGACGAATATTTTCGAGTTCGCCGATCCGACTAGATAGTTCTCCCACCGATCGCTTCTCAAAATATCGCAGGGGCAATCTGACCAGATGATCAATTGTTTCGGAACCTAAAGTTAAGTCAATGCGGTTAGTGGTATTTACAAATAAGTAGGTTCTTAGCGCCGTAATCACGGCTTCAAAAAAGGCAATCGTTAAGAGCAGAATGCCTAAAATATTTAAGGAGGGGAGGGAATTTTGAAGAATTACTTTGTCAATAATTATTTGGGTGATCAGGGGGTTTGCTAATCCCAATAACTGCACAAAGAAAGAGGCGACTAAAACTGTGATTAAGGGATTGCGATAGCGCTTAAGCGATGGCAAAAACCACGATAAACCAAATTTTTGCTGAGGAGTATCCTTGGTCGGTTGAATGATTAAAATCTGTCCCGATCCACCCCAAAGATCGATAAATTGAGCCGTTTTCTTAATCACTATTCCCTGTTCAGGAAGGCCTAAGACCTGTTCGCGATCGCTAGTTTTGTAAAGTACCGCAAAGGTATCTTGCCAAGGTAATAACGCGGGTGTGGGAACCTGACTAATCGAGCTAGCAGGAATCGTCACCAACTGTCCATTTAGTCCCATTAGTTCGGCGATCGAGCCGCATAGCTGCAAAGAGACAGTCTGAGAGCGATCATATTGATTGGCGATCGCCCGTTTGATCACATGACGATTGAAGGGCATACTCCAATATTTAGCCAACATCTCAAAACAAGCCACTGATGCATCAATCGGACCGCGCCCATAGATGTAGGGATAGTTTTGAGTGTTAGGAGTGCTGCGATCGCCAATAGTCGGCAAATCAGGAGCGTAAGGAATATCAAAAGCGGTGGGCTGCGGCGATAATTCGGTGACAATTTCAGTCGTGACGGCAAAATCATCGCGCAGCCCAATCAAACGCAGATAACTCGCTTCAGGAATTTCAAAGGATGTGCGACTTGGCTCGACTCTTGTGCCGAAGGGAATGGTGATATTTTGTCCACCACTCACCAGCCACACAAAATCAGGATCAAGAGGTGGAATAGAATTTTTTCCCTCAGGTAAAGTTATCACTCGCGCATCTTGGCAAGCATTACGAGCCTGCTGCGTAAAATCTTTAGGAAACTGAGCGCGGCGATCCATCTCGATCGCAAATAGATCAAACACTTCGGCGGGGGATACTTGGGCGCTAAAAGCTTTTTTAAAATTGGGATCGCGATCGCAAAATTGCCAAAAATCTGCCGCATCAAGTGACAAAAAAGTACTTTCCATCGATGCGATCGCAGTTTCGCAGGGCAAATCACGGATCAAACTCGCCCATCCAATTACCGCGCCAGTTTTGAGGGTTTCCAAGGTCGTGGGCGATGTTGTTTTCGGGACTTGGGCGAGTAGTCTTGCTTGCCCTTCCCACAAAAACAACACCTGAGCTGGCATCGTTTCACGACGCAAGATGATCTGCCCCACCCGATAGCGCAACGGCTGAAGGCGATCGCTCAGTTCTTTGACGATTACGAGATCAAGACTTGCCAATAAGGGAATGCGATCGATCAGGGTTTGAATATTATTGTTACTAAACATGCGCGTTAATTGAATCGTTTAAGGAACAGAAACTAAGGATCTAAAGAGCAAAATCAGCGAGCTGAAGCATGATCAGGATTTTTCTTGCATAGGTTTTTCTTGCAAAGACTCCTCAAATAATTGATTAAGTAAAAGCTGCGTATTTGCATCGTCAAACTGCGCGGGCATAAATTTTTCTAGCCGTAAAATTACAAACCATTCTTCTAAAGGAAAAGGTGGATGGATCTGCTGGGGAAGGCTATGACGCAATTTATCTGCGATCGCAGCAGGAAGTTTATTCAGCAACACAGGACCAATCATGCCACCTGTTTGAGATTCTACGCCTTGAGAATATTGCGTAGCCATCTCTGCAAAAGTCTGTTCACCATCTTGAATCCGAAAGAATAGCTCTTGCAAAAGCTCAGGATTTTTGTGGCGAATTAGCGAATAGATCACCCGATCTAAACTAGTTCTACGGTTTAAAAATGTCGATTCGAGGCGATTGCCCCAAGTCTGTTGCTTAAATTTTTCGATTTTAAACTCGCGTAGAGCAATCTCCTTGAGTTGCAAATCGTTAAGACTATAAGTTTGACAATAATTCTGGACGGCTTCTTGGCTAACTAACTTGTAGCGCTGCTGAAATTGTTGCAAAGCAAGATTAATTTCTTCTGCGTCGAGGGTAACGGCTG
Organism: Pseudanabaena sp.; assembly: GCA_043755885.1. GTDB lineage: Bacteria > Cyanobacteriota > Cyanobacteriia > Pseudanabaenales > Pseudanabaenaceae > Pseudanabaena. Next base: position 6,643 of record JAYUSC010000159.1, read on the forward strand.
CGATCGCGCGATCGATCGCTAGTTCGCGCTTAAAATTTGGTAACAAGCGATAGATCGCCAAAAGCTGTCCAAAATTCCCTTCCTCAGTTTTGAGATTATCAATTGCCAAGTGATCAACCATAGTTTTTCAGAAATAATTATCAAGAATTTCAGTAATTTATGCTGTGGTGAGTTACAACTAAGTACATACTCACTTAAAAATCGTTATATCGTATCACAATGAACATAGAAATTCTTACTACATCGGTCTTTTAGCCACAACCAATAAAAACCGACCTCCATTTTCATGAAAGTCGGTTTTCATAGTTTAGGGCTCTATTCCATGGGATGGAATTATGACCTAGGCAAGGATAAAGTCACTCTGAGTGATGACATTTAGACCAACGCCATTAAGTCCCAAGATGTTGATGGTGTTAGTACCGATCGTGACAAGTGTGTTGCCACCACTTGCGTTAATCGTAACGCTGCTTCCAAAGTTTAAAGCCGTAATGCCGAGTCCACTGATATCAAGCAGATCTTGTCCTCCTGTGGGATTAGCGTCGAAGCCACCAGTGATGATGTCATTGCCAAAACCAACACCAAACCTGAAGATATCATTGCCAGTACCACCGTCTAGGGTGTCATTGCCAAAACCACCGACAAGGATGTCGTTACCAGTACCACCGATCAGGAAGTCATTACCACCACCACCACTCAATGTGTCGTTACCACCAGCACCATTCAGGATGTCGTTGCTAGCACCGCCTGTGATGATATTCGCGGCGTTGTTACCAGCGACCGTATTGACTCCTGAACCGCCGATGAAGTTTTCGACTCCTACGAGGACATCGGAGTTAGCAACATTGCTACCCGAACCAATCACAACGTTCGGTGCAGTCCCAAGGTCTAACATCAGGGATGTTGTGTAAACAGAGTAGTCGGCTGTGTCATTGCCTGCACTACCATTCATCGTATCGCGCAGGTCATCAATGGTCGCGATCAGCATGTCGTTACCAGCCCCACTGTTAAAGACATTGACAAGACTGTTTCCAGTCAAGGTGTCAGCACCGCCGTTGGTTGTCACGTTCTCGATATTGGCGATCGATGTGAAGCCCGACGCGGTTCCAGTCGATAGGTTGACTGTGACACCGCCTGGCGCATTGGTGTACGACAGAGTATCATTACCAGCACCCAGATCAGCTGTTACTGATTCGACATTGCTCACTGTAACGCCTTCAGCGTTAGTGATTGAAGTTCCGTTGTACACCACAGTGAGGATTTCGTCGCCGCCGTTGGAGGTGAACGCCAAAGTGTCGATGTCAGCACCACCATCGATGAGGATGTCGGTTCCATCGGCATCGACTGTATAGCGGATTGTGTCATTACCAGCACCACCATTGATCGTGTCGTTGCCAGTACCGCCAACCAAGATGTCATTGCCGCCACCACCATTTAAGATGTCGGCACCTGCTTGACCGAATAGACTGTCATTACCAGCGCCACCAGTGAGAGTATCACCGCCACCATTGCCATAAATGATGTGATCCAAGGCATTCGCTGCCGTAATTGTGTCAGCTCCGTTTCCAGCACCACCAGTCCTGATTACAAATGCTTCAGTGCGAGCGCCGCCTGCTGGGTTCAGAGATCTGATGTTAAGCATGTAGGTTTGGTTCACAGCCATAGCGGCTGTGGCTGTGACGACTCCACCTGCGCTCACGGCAAACCCAGCACTGCTGCCCGCAGCCAGCGAGTAGACAAATCCCGAAGCAGTACTACTATCAACTGTACTGAGGTTGGCGACCACCGCACCAGCGAGAGGAAATGCATTGCTTGCTGGTGTGACACCATTAAGTTGAATGTCAGTCGGGATGACCATATCGAGTCGAATCGTCTGATCGGCGAACCGAAGTAGCTCAATGTTCTTGATCAGATCGGTGTCGTCGAATATCACCTTGCCCAGAGCATCACGACGGGTAAGTCCGTTATCGAGATCGCGGACGTAGATGAAACCGTCGCCATTCAGGTCGGTAGCTTGACCAAGCGTATTCAGCCCTTCGATTTCATATTCTGCGAAGTTACCCTGATAGATCGCAGTGTCGTTGTTCTTGCCAACGCCTGTGACGTTGGTATTGTCGTACAAGATCTCACGGACGATGCTGAGTTGTCCTGGATTGATCGTGCGATCCAACATCAAGTTGGTCAGCGATCGCCCGCCAAATGCTGGTCTGCTGAAATCTGGGCTACCGTCTGAGTTAGTGTGGAACACCTTGCCCGCATACTGACCCATTACGGCTGTATCAGAGTTCATTGACTCAGAAGAGTAGATCGTACCGTTGATGTCGATTTTCATCCGCACGTTCAACCAAGCATCGCCGTCGATGAGGTCAAATCCGCCACGACCTTGGATCACATCGTCACCATCGCCACCCATCAAGATGTTGCCATCTCGGAAAAAGGTGTCACCAGCATTAGTACCAGCAACTGTGCCAAGGGTAACTGCCGCGCCACCAAACCAACTTCTGAAGCCTGTGATGCGGTCAACACCCGCTTGATTGAGCAGGTTGTCGATCGTCACATCACCAGCCGCGCCGACATTGAAGAAGAGGGCAGTCGGAGTAGCCGATGCAGTGAGGGGAGCAGGGGAAGTGCCAGCAACGTGACCGCGATCGTCGCCGAATAGTTCGTCACCGTTCTTCCATCCAGACAATGCTTCGACGTTATCGAAGCGATCGCGCAAGACATCATTTACAGTGCCAGCAACGATTAGATTCAAATTTAGATCAAAACGTATAGCCGAGTTGTCATATTTGGCAATCCCCCAGTCGAAGCCGAACATGCCTTCATAGCGGAAGACGCTGGAACCAGAACCCATGATATCGTCGCCAGATTCACCATCATAATCAACTTCGTCGCCCTGACCGAATAACACGTCATGACCGATGATCGGGCTGTTGAAAAACAGTTCCGAGTTGTCACCTGCTAGTGTGTCGAAACCACCAGCACCCTCAATCCAGTCATCGCCCTCGTTACCTAGTAGCAAGTCGCCGCCATTACCACCAAGGATAAAGTCGTTGTCAGTGCCGCCAAAGACTTCGCTAGCATCTTGCCCAACCACGATGTAGTCAGAGCCTTGATCGCCGAATAGTATATCCGCACCACGGGCGCTAGTGATTACGTCGTTGCCTTGGTTGCCGCGCAGTAGATCGTCACCAAAGGGATCTTCGATAATGTCGTCACCTTCGCCACCAAAAACGTTGTCTGACTCAGTACCAGCGTTGAGGTAGTCATTGCCACCGTCGCCCCAGAGAGTGTCAATACCCTTGTCACTATAGAGTTTATCGTTACCTTCGGTCCCACCAAGGACAACATGTTGTCCTCCAGTGAATCTGAGCGTACCGCCGACATCGTGGTTCCCATCAACGACAGTGCTGCCAGTGTAGTCGCGCTGAACTTTGGGCGTAAAGAGAGAGGCTCCAATCGGATCTAATCCAGCAATGTCGTCGGGATCATTCCCAGACAATCCGTCAGGGTTATAGTCTTGTTGAGCAATGCCGCGATCAAGTTCGAGAATATGATCTGGTGTCACGAATAGAAATCCATTCAAGTGGGTCGCATACTTATCGCCCAGTTGAGTGTTACGCATCACAATGTCAGAGAAGGTATTCGGCTCAAGCTGGTTAAGCAGATTCATCCCCTGTGTACGGCTGAGATAGTACATGCGATCGCCGTTCTGCAAGTTCTCCATCTGCGCTTCAAACACATAGTTGAAGGTCGAGCCTAGCATACCGCCGAATTCGGGATGTGCTTCTGCAAGACCACCGATCCAGAGATCGACGGTATTGAGTCCACCTAGACTGCCGCCAGCATAAGCGCCAGTTGCGTTCAGGAAGTCGAGGCGATCAGTTGGTGCACCGACTCCGCCGAAAACGATCGCGATCGCAGCTGCACGCTTGCCCGCGAGGGTGCTCTCCAAGGTGATCGTTGCATGTGTGCCGTAAGCCGCGATGAAGTTGATGATCGACAACTGGTTCTTGATATTTAAAGAAAAATCAACCCAGCTTTCGTAGGGCTTGAGGTCAGCCAAGCCGCTGCTATTGTAAAGTTGGCGACGAGTTTCGTTAAGCGAAGGAGTGCCTGTATCACGACCACGGGCAATGTTGAGTGCGGCAAGGTCGAGGGGCAGACCGAGGAGATTGCTGCGTACATCGTTGATGATGAATTCGTCGATTTGGTTGCCCACATCACGAGACAAACCCCGAATGAGATTGGCGTTGATTTCTGAGGCTGTTGCGCCGCCAGCGAGATATTCTTGGGGGTTGAGGAATGAGGCAAGCAGTGTCTTCTGACTGAGATCTCCGTTGACGGTTGTCAAGTCGTTTTCCAGACGATCAACCGTGCCAGTCAGCATCGAGTGCCCAAAGCGATAAACTGTGTGTGCAAACTCAGCCACAATCGACGGATCGAGTTCGGGGCTGTTGTTGAAGACGAAGGGATCTACCATCGGCTGAATGCGGCGGGCAAACTCCTCAAACACTAAATGCTGATATTGCATTTCGGTGCTGAAGCGAGCGGCTTGGAACAGGCGATCGCCATCCCAAACGAGCGTATTTGCGATCGCCTGAATAGCCGCATCACTGGCGCTTGGGGAAATGACAGGCAGACTGGCGACATCAGTCACCAACCACTCGTTAAGAAACGCCAGATCGCCAGACCTCAGAATAGTGATCTTGTTCGTGTCAACCATCCGATTATGCTCAGAGTGGAAGATTGAGTGA
>JAYUSC010000160.1:0-4710 GCA_043755885.1 Pseudanabaena sp.
CGAAAAAGTGAGACGATTATAGTCAGGCTTAGTCGGACGATCTTCAAAAAACGATCGCACCAAACCAAAGAAATCATCCATCCCAAACTTGAGACTCAAGAGGCGATCTATTTCTTCCACAAAAATCACAATCGGTGCATCAATCTCTTGCAACACGACTGTCTCAATAAATTCCGCAAAGCGCTGCACAGGCGACAGCAATTCCCTCTCCCTAATCCAACTACGCAAATCAAACTTACTTTTTAAATCCAGATCCCCCACTAAACTCCGAATCGCGCTGGCATACCACTGCTCACAAGTCACCTCTACCCCAATCTTCTGCGGATCGATGGTCGCGCACACAACTCCTTCAGCTTGCAACTTATGCGTCACCCGCACCCGCAAACTCGATTTCCCCATCTGCCGACAGTTAAACACATAGCAATATTTACGCTCCTTGAGCAACTCGTAATACTCGCGATCGCATTGGCGATCGACATAGCTAGGCGCATCCGCAGGGAGACTACCACCAACTTGATAATTAAAAGAGCTTGCACTAGTCATAATGGCGGGTGACTATCATGAGTTGATATATCTAATCAAAAGTAAACTATAAACGCACAGATCCCCGACTTTTTGTATGACTGTCAAAATTGGTCTGTGATTACAAAGAAAAAGTCGGGGATCTCAGTCTTTGCATTGAGAAGTTTTTTGTTTGTTACTAGCTGACGTTACGTGGAAGGAAGTCCTCTGATGGCATAGGTTGGGGGCTGGCACGCACCGTCCACAGCCCCTACAAGATCCTAAATTTTCAGGTAGGGGCAATCCCCCCGTGGTTGCCCTGCCACGCTAGCAGCAAGAGATTCATCATCTTAGTTCTGCGTAACATAATGTTAGTTATTCCAAGTCTCCATAGCGATCGCGATAGCGTTGCAACAATACCTCAAGTTCTTGTTTAGCCTGACGCTCTTGAGCAACTTGTTCAGCAAGCTCAGAGGGAAAAGGCAACTTTTCGCCATTGTCCAGACGATGCAAGGCAATTTTTTTATCCTCAATCGATAGCTGCAACCCTAAAACTAAACTCTGTCCGTCGATAATCGGCTCATATTCTTCACCCTTGAGGCGATAACCTTGCAATTGCTGCTCTAACCATTCATTTTTCGGGTCAAAAAGCCAATATTCCTGCACACCCATCTGAGCATAGAGATCGCGCTTAAAGCCAATATCTGTAATCTGTGTACTTTTAGAGGTAATTTCAAAAACCACCGCAGGCACTTGTCCCTCTTCCCAAATTTTATAATTGTCGCGACCGCCAGCCGCCACATCAAAAATCACCATCACATCAGGAGCCAGGCGCATTCTGGGCAACCCTTGAGCGTAGTAAAGAAACTGATTGCCCAAAACTGTCGCTTGTCTACCAGTTAAATATTGCCGCAGCATTTCTAAAAGTATCGAGATCGCATAAAAATGATCGTAAGTTTCCGCCACAGGTTCACCATCACTAGAGGGATATTCGATTAGGTTGACTGGTTTGATAACAGGTGCTGCAAGTACCATGACTTTTACTGCTCCAGATTAATGAAGTTTTGCATATTGATCTAAGCTTAAGCGATCGCATAGCCAGTGTAAGGACGCACATCCGCAGGATGAAAATCTAAATTGCTAATTGAGCAAGATGTTTCAAAATACTGACAACCGTATATAAGTCATTACCACGCTTGATTGAGAACAAATCTGATTCGGCATATTTCAGGCTATCTTGATGCTGAAGTTTTAGAAAGATAAACTCACTGCCATTCGTAACCAATCCAAAAACAGGGCGATCGCGATGGGGATTGGCGATCATATAGGTCAAGGCTTGAGGAATGCCAACTTCTACAGAATAAGCCGCTCTCTTTGCTTCGATTACAACAACCCAAAAAGGCGGATTAAATACTAAAACATCAATTCTTCCTTGAATGAGAATATCTTGATCTTGCGAAAGAATGTTTACTACCTGCTCGGCTTTGAGATAGAAGGGATCGCGATAGAAACCTGCTAATTTCAAAATCGGCGATAGTACCACCATTTTTACAAGCGGCTCTAATAGCGAATGTTTCGATAGATGTAGATAATCGGCTTTGAGATCGTCAAGGCTTAACTGTTCAGTTTCATTGAGCTTAGGCAAATTACCGCGCCACTCATCAAAGAAATCGGCATCTCGCGATTGCGCGATCGCAAAAAGCTCCTCTAGCTTTGCCAAATCAATTTCTGATGCTTGTAGGGTTTTAGGCATTGGTTACACTCCTAACTAATTACTTAATCGATTCTGAAAATAGCGCCGATATAATTCATTGCGAATAATCACACCAGTTTCTTTGCGTAATATTAACCCCATCCCATCTAATTTTGCCGTAGTCGCCAGATCGAAACGGATGGGTTGCGGTGAATTAACTAGCGATCGCAAAATTTCGCTGAGTTCGGCATCTTTTTCGACCTTGGCTAAGCGACTCATGAGATGTTTGCCAAAGAGTCCCACATCGGTCGCCGCACTTTGGAGGATTTGCTCAAGGGAACTTGTACCGCTTGCTAAATTATTAAAAGCTAATCGCACTAGATAGGGATGTCCACCAACTAACTCAGATATAGCTTCTACTTGTGAGCCTGATAAATTATGCAATTCCGCAAGCTGATGAACTTGAGCGCTGGTAAATTCATCCAAATCAATCGGCGTACCCACATTAAATGGGGACTGGTTAATGTCCTTAGTCGAAAAAGATTCCATCGAATAGGCAAGCACTAGCCGTAACTTGCCCCATGTTTTGTCATGCTTGCCCTGCTCATGCCAACCGCGCAATAAACCACAAAAGTCCACCTCGATCGCTTCATGCAGAAATATCCGATCTAGGTTCTCAATCGCAATCACCAACGGTCGATCATCATCATCACCTAGCAAATACTCTTTAAAAAATTCTTCGCAGTTACTATTTGCTCCAAACATTTCATACCAGTCATCGGTCGGCTTAGCCTTCACGCCCATGTCGCGCCCGATCACCGCGCAAAACCATTGCAAAAACCGATCCATATTTTCAAAGAATTTGCGATCGCACTTTTGCAAATCCAGCCATGTGGTGCGACTACCCAGCCGCCGCGCTTCCTCCAAGACCCGTACTAATAACGAAGACTTACCCATGCGATCGGGAGATTTTAAGCGGAGTAAGGCATGGGGTCTTGCGATCGCGTTAAAGCATTGTTCCTGTTGAGGCGATCGCGCAATATAAAACTCAGAACCAATCCGCACCGCGCCTTCAGGTTCTTCGATCGCTATATTCACTCTTGGCAAAACTTGACTAGTATGGCTGCGTTCCAACAACACAGGCGTTTGTGCTTCAGGAATATTTTTCAGCGCAATTAAATTTTTACCTAGCTCAAAAGCCTCTTTAACCGATCGCCCTTCAAACAAAGCCCCATAGAAACCTTTGGCAAACTCGATCGCGGCTAAGTCACCGATCGCCTGATTCATGCCCAACACATAAGGCACATAACTTGCGATCGCCTCGGCTTGCACTTGCGAGAAGCAAGCATTTAGCACCACACAGTCAATCCCATTTTGGAGAATCCGAAATAAATCCGCCAAAGCCTCTGTCGGTGCAAGTTGCCAATTTCCCGCATCGTCTTCCAACACCAACCCATTCGCCGCCGCGCCATGTCCAGAGAAATGCACCACACGCGGCACTTCTTGCAGCAAAATCGGCTGTAAGTCATCAATGCGAACGGCTGGCTTAGTGACGATCGCAAAGCGATCGCGCAAACTCGACTTCTGGCAGCATTCTTCAATTTCCCGAAATTCCGCCTCAACCCGCAAGCGATCGGTATTCGAGGGATTAGCTGACAGCAGCAGTACTTTTTTCTTATCCATTTGCGCGGTGCGGGTTTTGCTATTTAAAACTGAGTGGTGCGGCTCTGCCGCACCACTCAATTTTAAATGAATGCTGCCCGAATTATTTAGCATTGTTGAAAAAATCTCCTGAAGGAGCTTTTTTCAACAATGCTAAACTGCAAATCATCGGTGTATCGCGCTAACTATGGGAATTATTACCAAACGCTCATCCAAAAAAATTCGGGCTAACGAAATCCTGATTCGGCTCAAACGGCTTTATCCCGACGCAACTTGCTCTCTGGATTACGAGACACCCGTGCAGTTATTGGTTGCCGTGATCCTCTCGGCTCAATGCACCGATGAGCGCGTAAATATGGTCACACCCAAGTTATTTGCCAAATATCCCGATGCGATCGCACTCGCCAACGCCGATCTTGATCACCTAATGGAGTTAGTCCATTCCACAGGCTTTTTTCGCAACAAATCTAAAAATATTAGAAGCGCCTGTGAAATGATTGTGCGTGACTTTGAGGGGCAGGTGCCAAATACGATGGACAACCTGCTCAAGCTGGCTGGAGTAGCCCGAAAGACTGCCAATGTGGTGTTAGCTCATGCCTATGGAATTAACGCGGGAGTGACGGTTGACACCCATGTAAAACGCTTAACCAAAAGACTAGGACTAACTAAATTTGAAGAGCCAGTAAAAGTCGAGCGAGATCTGATGGGAATGCTGCCCCAACGGGACTGGGAAAATTGGTCAATCAGGATTATTTATCACGGACGCGCCGTTTGCAATGCGCGTAAACCTGCTTGCGATCGCTGTGAACTCGCAGATTTATGTCCATCCTTATCTGTTTAAGAATTTAAGGGAA
>JAYUSC010000161.1:0-11371 GCA_043755885.1 Pseudanabaena sp.
CGGGCCGGGTAGCGCGACTCTGCAGCGACCACGGCGAGCGGGCCTCGGCATAATTAAAAACCCAGAACTAAAATCTGTACGACCCGCTGCGCGGGCGGTACAGATTTTGGGGCTTTATATTTAATTATGCCTAGCTGCTTATCTCAAGTTTAGAGCTAAATCTCAGTGATGGCTTCAACCATTGGGCTGGAATCATGGAGATTGCGATCGATCGCCTAATTTATTGCTGATAATTTCTGCGTTGACGATTATTGCTATTGATTTTCCTTTCTCCTTAAATTACGTTTTGTTACAAGGCGTAACTCCACAACACCAATTCGCGTCAACCGATGTAGCCACAATTCTGAACAAAGCTATGCTGTCAGACCCTAACTCCACAACACCAAAACCAGCACCGCCATTTCCACAACTATTTAGTGGAATGCTTGCCCTGTCGATCGCACTTGTCGGTAGCGCCTATCTTGCTGGCAATGCTCTGCGATCGCTAAGATCAAATGACATTTTGACCGTGATTGGTTCATCGACCCGTCCCATCCGTGCGGATTTTGTGATTTGGCGGAGCTCTGTTTCTAGCCAACAGACAACATTGCCACTTGCTTACCAAGAACTCAAACGCTATAACGAACGGGTGCGAGCCTATCTCAAGAGCAAAAATATTCCTGATGATGCGATCGTCCTTAGTGCGATCGAAACTCAGCCGATTCCTGAAACCAATAGTAATGGAGTCCAAACGGGTAAAACCATCGCTTATCGGTTGATGCAACGCTTTGAGATTCGCTCTAAGGATGTTGATGGCATTAGTGCGATCGCGCGTTCAAGTACCGATTTGATTAATGAAGGTATTCCCTTCACTTCAGAGCCTGCGGAATATCTCTATACGCAGCTTAGTCAGTTGCGGGTGGAAATGATTTCGGACGCGACAAAAGATGCCAAGGCTAGAGGCGATGCGATCGTCAATGTTTCGGGTAGTCGCCTCGGCACAATTCGTAAGGCTGAAACCGATGTCTTTCAAATTACGGCGCGATATTCCACCGAAGTCAGCAACAGCGGCTCTTACAACACCACCTCGATTGATAAAGATATTCGGGCTGTAGTCGCAATTACCTTTGCTGTTGAATAAGGGATAATTTACCTCACCCTAACCATCTCGTTTATACGGCCACCTTGATTTTGGGGTAGAATAAGTTTTTTGTTGGTTAGGGCTGTTAGGCAATGAGCGAGAACGTAAAGGGTGTAATTAATTCAGCTAATCAGCCCAATCAAGTGCAGTTTCTTGATGAATTTGAGGTGGTCGTCGTTGGCGCAGGACATGCAGGCTGCGAAGCTGCCCTCGCCTCAGCAAGAATGGGCTGCAAAACTTTACTCCTCACCCTCAACCTCGATCGCATTGCATGGCAACCATGTAACCCCGCCGTTGGTGGTCCCGCAAAATCTCAACTTGTCCATGAAGTCGATGCCCTCGGTGGTGAAATTGGCAAAATCACCGATCGCACTTATTTACAAAAAAGAATTCTCAATAGCTCACGTGGACCAGCAGTTTGGGCGTTGCGAGCGCAAACCGACAAGCGCGAATATGCCGCCGAAATGAAAACGGTAGTCGAGAATGAGCCAAATCTCTCCGTGCGCGAGGGAACGGTAATTAATACTTTGCTCGATGCCAACCAAGGAATTATTGGGGTCGAAACTCAGTTTGGGGTGGGATATGCTTGCAAAGCCGTGATTTTGACAACTGGCACATTTCTCAATGGCAAGATCTGGGTGGGCAATCGATCGATGTCCGCAGGTCGGGCTGGCGAATTTGCGGTCGCAGGACTAACGGAAACTCTAAATGCGTTGGGATTTGTCACCGATCGCCTCAAAACTGGCACACCAGCGCGAGTCGATCGCCGCAGCGTGGACTATAGCAAAATGGAAGTGCAACCATCAGATACGGAACATAACTGGTTCAGCTTCGATCCGAGTGCATGGGTAGAGCGAGAACAAATGAATTGCTATTTAACCCGCACCACTGCCGAAACCCATCGGATTATTCGCGAAAATCTCCACCTTACGCCTGTCTATGGTGGCTTTATCGATGCGAAGGGACCGCGCTACTGCCCCAGTATTGAAGATAAAATTGTACGGTTTGCCGATAAAGAGAGTCATCAGATTTTTATCGAACCAGAAGGTCGGACGATTCCAGAGCTTTATATCCAAGGCTTCTCCACGGGAATGCCTGAGAATATTCAATTGCAAATGTTGAGAACTCTCCCCGGTCTCGAAGAATGCCATATGCTCCGCGCCGCCTATGCTGTGGAATATGACTATATCCCTGCGACTCAGTGCTATCCGACCTTGATGACCAAATTGATCGAAGGGCTATTTTGTGCGGGTCAAATCAATGGAACTACTGGCTATGAAGAGGCTGCCGCGCAGGGACTTGTTGCTGGCATGAATGCTGCCCTATTTGCGAAGGGTAAAGAGATGATCGTGTTACCAAGGGCTAGCAGCTATATCGGCACTTTAATTGATGATCTCTGCACCAAAGATTTGCGCGAACCTTATCGGATGCTGACGAGCCGTTCTGAATATCGCTTAATTTTGCGATCGGATAATGCCGATCGCAGGCTCACGCCGATTGGACGCGAAATTGGCTTAGTGGACGATCGCCGTTGGAAACTCTTCTGTGACAAACAGGAGCGTGTTTATGCAGAAGTGGAACGCTTAAATTCAACTCGCGTTAAGGAAAAAGACGAACTCGGTCAACGGATTACTGCTGAGACGGGCGAAGCAATTCGTGGTGCAATTACTCTTGCTGATTTGTTGCGTCGTCCTAAGTTTAACTATGCCGAATTGATTCATTACGGTTTAGCTGATCCTAACTTAAATCGATTTGAACGCCTTGCTGCGGAAATCGAAGTCAAGTATGTGGGCTATATCCAGCGTCAAGCACATCAAATCGAGGAGGTCGCGAAACATTGCGATCGCAAGTTGCCGACTGACATAAATTACAATGCGATCGAGACTCTATCTAAAGAGTCAAGAGAGAAGCTTAGCAAGATTCGTCCGATGACGATTGGACAGGCTAGCCGTATTGGTGGGGTCAATCCTGCGGATGTGAATGCGTTGCTAGTGTATCTAGAAATTCAACACCGACTAGCCGCTAGAGCCAGATAAATGACACTTTGACACAAGTACAAATCACCAATTGCGATGGATATCCCACTTTTCCAGTCAAGAGGACAGCAAACGTTAGCTGCGATCGCCTTTAGCGACATTGTTGGATTTAGCGCTCGGATGGGAAAGGACGAAATACATATATTGAGTTTAGTAGAACGCGACTTCAAGTTCATGACTGAACTTTGTCAAAAGTTTACTGGCAAGGTGCTAAAAACTACAGACGACGGTTTGCTAATGTATTTTGTTAGTGCAGTCCAAGCCGTTGATTGTACTCGCGAGATGCAAACTGAGTTTGCGAAGTCTGCGAATATTTTGCCTAAAAATATAGCCACTAAATCGCCCAAATCATCTCCACAGCTAACCCAACTCTCTGTTTTAGTAAGGTTTGGGCTATTGCTTTTTTTGATGAGAGTGCGATCGCTATTTTTTGGTAATGCGATCGCGTTTTTGTAGTTATTGCGATCGCAGTTTTTTGGTAATGCGATCGCGGTTTTTGAGTGAGAATGGGGCGATCGTAGTTTAATTTTTGTGAAGTTGCGATCGTGATGTTTTGGGGGCTTTTAGGTCAAAATGGACTCCATACCAAGTCGGATGACCTTTATAAGTAGGTAGTTGAGATCGTTGGGTGATCTGGTTGTATACCTGCCCTCAGAATTTTTAAAATTTACTATCTGTAACAGTCGTTGGCATAATAGATTTAGGGATGATGCATTGGTTTAGTGATTGAAACTGTCATTATTCCTTCTTCCTTTGCCTTTATCCCTTTTGGGCTTAATTCTTGCTCAAAGTCCAATAAAAATGTAGAACCAAGAATATTTAAAAATCAGCATTATGAGAAACTATTATCGCGCCACGGTTATTAGTCTGTTAGCTTTAGCTTTGATGGGATGTGCCGTCCCAGATTCTCTCAATCCTCAATCCTCACCAATTAGCAGAGTGAGTCCAGCACCAACTAATGTCGCAGTATCTCCAAACCCAATGATCAATAATCCTCCAGATAATCGTAAAGTAAAACTTGATGATCGATTAGTGAATGCAAGTACCAATTTTGGATTTAAGCTGTTTGATCACATTGCTAAGCAAGACCCCAATAAAAATACATTTATCTCCCCTGCGAGTGTTGCGATCGCATTATCGATGACCTATAACGGTGCGAGTGGCGAAACTCAACAGGCGATCGCCAAGGCTTTAGAATTACAAGGGATCAAAATTGGTGAGGTGAATGAGTTCAATCAGAATATCCAAAAATTACTAGCCAATGGTGATACCAATGTCGAGTTGAACATTGCTAACTCGCTCTGGGCAAGAAAAGATATTACTTTAGAGAAGGCTTTTCTAAATAAAGTGAAAGAATTCTATCAAGCTGAAATTAGCAACCTTGACTTTAAAGATGCTAATGCAGCCAATACAATTAATGCTTGGGTAAAGCAGAAGACTAAGAACAAAATCGATAAAATCGTTGACCGCATTGAGCCAGATAGTATGCTCTTCTTAATTAATGCCGTTTATTTTAAAGGTAAATGGGAAGCTCTCTTTGAGAAAGCACTCACCAAGCCGCAGCCTTTTACCCTTGCTGATGGCACAAAAATCCAACATCCTGCCATGTCGCGATTGGGTGAATATCGCTACTACGATGCGCCAATTTTTCAAGCGATTAGTCTACCCTACGGCTCTGGACGCTTTAGCATGGAGATTTTCTTGCCAAAGCCTAAATCCAATCTTTTAGGATTTCAGGAACAACTGACAGCAAAGAAATGGCAAGAATGGTCAACGAAATTCACTCGCAAAGAAGGATTAATTCAATTGCCTCGCTTTAAAGTGGAATATGAGACTAGTCTTAAATCAGCCTTGCAAAGTCTGGGTATGGCGATCGCTTTCGATCCAGACAAGGCAGATTTTCGTAATCTCTCAAATGTTAGCGCTTTTATCGGCGATGTGAAGCACAAAACTTTTGTGGAAGTCAACGAGGAAGGAACAGAAGCGGCGGCGGTTACATCAGTCGAGATGAAGGTAACTTCGGCTATGCCTTCTGAAGAACCTCCATTTCAGATGATTGTCGATCGCCCATTTTTCTTTGCAATTAGCGATCGGCAAACTGGCACAATCATCTTCATGGGTGCAATTAAAAATCCATCTAAATAAGACCGATCGCCGACTGCGATATAATTAAGTACATCAAGTTTTGTAATACAGCAATATTGTGACTGAAATCTTCCCCAACCTTGAAACTCAAGCAAGATTACTAGAACTACGCCAAGTACTACAACGCACTAGTTATGAGTACTATGTCCTTGATACTCCGACAATTGAGGATTCAGTTTATGACGCGCTCTATCGGGAATTGCAAGCACTTGAAGCGCAATATCCACAGCTAATAACTCCCGATAGCCCAACTCAGCGCGTAGGTGAGAAACCAACTACTCAGTTTTTGTCGGTTCAGCACCACATTCCACTTTTTAGTTTAGAAAACGCCTTTATTCCTAGTGACGTGAAAGCTTGGCAAGAGCGCTGCCAAAAAGGATTAGACAAGCAAGCATTCTTGGATAGTGTTTGTGAATTGAAGATCGATGGATCTGCGATCGCATTAACCTATGAGCATGGGATCTTAGCGCGTGCTGCAACTAGAGGCGATGGCACATCGGGCGAAGATATTACTCCAAATATTAAAACCATTCGTTCCATTCCTTTAAGATTGAATTTAGAGAATCCGCCCGATCGCCTCGAAATTCGCGGTGAAGCATTTTTACCGATCGCAGTTTTTGATCAGATTAACCAAGAGCGATCGCAACAAAATGAAGCCCTATTAGCCAATCCTCGTAACGCCGCCGCAGGAACATTACGACAACTAGATTCTCGTCTTGTCGCCAAGCGCCGCCTTGATTTCTTTGCCTATACCATCCATCTCCCCTCTCCCTCAGGGAGAGGGGCTGGGGGTGAGGGCAATCCGCAAAATCTTCCTGATATTTCTTCGCAATGGCAAGCTCTAGAATTTTTACAAACAATTGGTTTTCGTGTCAATCCAAATAAACGGCTGTGCAAATCTATTCAAGACTTGCAAGACTACTATGATTTTTGGTCAACGGAACGGCTCAAACTTCCATATATGACCGATGGCATGGTGATGAAGCTGAATGACTTCTCTCAACAAGAACAACTTGGCTTTACTCAAAGAACTCCCCGCTGGGCGATCGCATGGAAATATCCCGCCGAAGAAATGCCTACTGTGATCGAATCAGTGACCGTGCAAGTTGGGCGTACAGGCACACTCACGCCTGTCGCCGAATTGCGTCCCGTCTTGCTAGCTGGGACAACCGTTTCGAGGGCAACTCTGCACAATAGCGATCGCCTCGCCGAACTAGACTTGCATCTTGGCGATACAGCGATCGTGCGGAAAGCGGGAGAGATTATTCCTGAAGTGGTGCGGGTACTGCCTGAATTGCGACCGAATGGAGCAGTTCGGTTTGTGATGCCTACGCATTGCCCTGAGTGCAGTCAACCCGTTTTTAAACCTGAAGATGAGGCTGCTACTCGTTGCATTAATCAAGAATGTCCTGCGATTGTGCGCGGTGCGATCGAGCATTGGGTCAGCCGTGACGCATTGGACATTAATGGAATTGGTGAGAAATTAG
This sequence comes from Pseudanabaena sp., assembly GCA_043755885.1. Classification (GTDB taxonomy): domain Bacteria; phylum Cyanobacteriota; class Cyanobacteriia; order Pseudanabaenales; family Pseudanabaenaceae; genus Pseudanabaena. The sequence goes on from JAYUSC010000161.1 coordinate 6,789, forward strand.
TCAGGCAATTAGTCACCGAAAATCATGTGACTTCCGTTGCTGATCTTTATGATCTGACTAGCGATCGCTTACAAACTCTCGATCGCATGGGTCAAAAGTCGGCTGACAAGATCATTTCTGCGATCGCAATATCGAAAATAAAACCTTGGGCGCGAGTGCTTTATGGTTTAGGAATCAGACATGTGGGCAGTGTCAACGCTCAAAATATTGCCGAGAACTTTCCGAATGTGGAGTTATTAGCCAGATCTACGCCCGAAGCGATCGCCTCTATTTTTGGCATCGGTGAAGAGATTGCTCAAGCTATTTATGAATGGTTTCGCAAAGAATCTAATCAGAACTTGATCCAGCGTCTGCAAGTGTCAGGTTTACAGTTTGTCAGCGCCAAGAAAGATGATCTTGCGATCGCGATTAACCCCAATATTACTGGTAAAACTTTTGTGGTCACAGGCACATTGCCCACGCTAAAGCGCGATGAAGCCAAAGCTCTGATTCAATCCGCAGGTGGCAAAGTTACTGATTCTGTTAGTAAAAAAACGCATTATCTCGTCGTTGGAGCTGATGCTGGCTCCAAGTTAGAAAAGGCTCAAGCGTTGGGTGTGCAATGTCTTTCTGAAGAAGACTTATTAAAACTAATGGATTCGTAAATCGAAAGTCCAATAGCTAGTCACAATTAAATAAAAACAAAATCTTCACCGCCCGATATGCGATCGGTGAAGATTTTATTTTTATTTTCTCATAAACTACCTGCTGAATGTAGGTTTAATAGGGAACCAGTTTTTTATGGCGCGGCTTTGCCGCGCCATAAAAAACTGGTTCCTATGCTATGAGCGCTTTGCGCCCACGAATATTTTGGGTTGACTATATTGGTTGCAAATTTGCAGAATCAGCTAAAAAGTTACGCAATCGTCGTGAGATTAATTCTCGACTGCCCATTCTTCGCCCTAGCTCTTTTTCTAAGGCTCCCACAGGCGTGAGGTTTTGGGGCGCACGGGGATCGCGGGTAGGGTGCGAGGCATATTGGGGAATTAAATATGTGCTTTGATCTGCGATCGCCTTAGCCCGTTCTAGCGGAATCGCGCCATCGAGATCGATGCGAATAATCCCATGCAAATCGTGATAGCCCAGCTTTTTATAGTTCAAATCTTTACTTCCCGATCGCAAATACCAACTGAGATTGGAGCCATGGGTATTAGAAATCCGAAAAATTGGTGTGCGCTCGCCAACTTTTAGCGATCGCATAACTTGAGCATGATCACCTTTGAGATAAGCCTTACCCATCGTTTTCACATAGCCCATCGTATCATAGGGAGTTTGGTAAACCCGATAGAGCAAGGGGCCATCACGCACAATTAGCGTCTTCTCCTTGATTAATTCTTTATTTAAAGAGAGCGCATTGGCAATCCGCAGTTCTTCATCCAGCATTTCGCTTTGCACTAATTGAGAAGGAGTATCTGGCTGATTATTACTACTAGTCAAACAGCGATCGTATTTCAAGTCACCTCGACCACTGATTGGACAAGGTATTGACGTTACAGGAGGCGTGAGATTTCCACCCAGCGCAATAATCCTTGTTACTTCTGTGGCGACACATTTTGCTCTACTAATTGTGCGATCGACTAACACCGCTCCCACCGAGATCGTCGCAAATGCACCATACAAAATTTCATCATCGCGCCTCCCCAAAAAGCTAGCATCGAGGCGGAGTCTACCATCGATAAACAAAATTTGATTAGGAAGCTCGGGTGCGATCGCAGCCCTAATCGGTTGCCATTCAGCATTATCAAACTCAAATTCAGTATTTACCTTGTCACTAGTGGGAATTTCTTCAGGATTAATGCTAACAGGCGCATCATAGCCCATGCTCCAAGGCTCTAGGCGAATATTGTACTCGCTCCAAAAACAGTCTACTAGTCGCTTTGTAAGGTTGACAACCATAGAAATTGAGCTGTGCAAATAGGAATGGATTATACACTGATGTTACACAGAACGCAGATGATGAATCTTATAGATGCGATCGCAATTCTGATGACTATGGACAAGTAAACTAATTAAGATCTACTCTTGTGACCTAGATAACGTTTAGAATGATCGCTAGTGTCCACAATGGATACCTGACGAACGAGTATTTTGAAGATATGGCAACAAAGCAAGCAGCAATTTTGGTTTTGGCGGATGGTACTTGTTACCGTGGCTATGCATTTGGCGCATCAGGAACTGCGATCGGTGAAGTCGTGTTTAATACAGGCATGACTGGCTACCAAGAAGTAATGACCGATCCCAGCTACCGAGGTCAAATTGTCACTTTTACCTGTCCCGAACTTGGCAACACAGGCGTAACCCCCGAAGATGATGAGTCCGATCGCCCACAAGTGCGCGGTGTGATTGCCCGTAACATTACGGCTGTCCCTAGTAATTGGCGATCGCGTCAGTCTCTGCCCGATTACCTCAAGGCGCATAATGTCGTTGGCATTGCAGGGATTGATACCCGCGCTCTTACCCGTAAATTGCGATCGCTAGGTGCCATGAATGGCGGTATTTCTACAGAAATTCTTGATCCTGAAGTATTATTGGCGCAAGTAAAAGCGGCTCCGTCGATGCAGGGGCAGAACCTTGCTCAAGCAGCTTCCACCGATCGCATTTATGAATGGGCTGACAAAACCTTACCTGAATGGGAATTTATTGAGCCATCGCAGTTAACAGGTGAAGCAATGACCGTTGTTGCGATCGACTTCGGCGTTAAGCGCAATATTCTGCGTCGTCTCGCTAGCTACGGTTGCCGTGTGATCGTCGTCCCCGCCGACACCGCTGCCGAGAAGATTCTCTCTTATAACCCCGATGGCATCTTCCTCTCCAACGGACCTGGCGATCCCGCCGCTGTCACGCAAGGCATTGAAACTGCTAAGGCTTTACTGGCTGCTGACAAGCCCATGTTTGGTATTTGCTTAGGGCATCAGATTCTCGGTTTATCGATGGGTGGTGACACCTTCAAGCTCAAGTTTGGACATCGTGGACTCAATCAACCTGCTCAAAACCAAGCCGAAAACGCCGATCGCAGAGTGGAAATCACCAGCCAAAATCATGGCTTTGCGCTCACAGATGTATCCTTTGCTGAATCTGCGGCAAAGTTGACTCACATCAACCTCAACGATCGCACCGTTGCAGGGCTAGAGCATAAAACTTTGCCGATCTTCTCGGTGCAGTATCACCCAGAAGCTAGCCCCGGTCCCCATGATGCCGATTATTTGTTCGAGCGGTTTGTGAACTCGATGCGCGAACATAAAAATAACTCCAAGCAAGTTGCAGCTTAAATCCCTCACTCCAACCCCTCTCTCGTAGGAGAGGGGCTAAAACTCTATTTACAAAAATTATGCCAATCCCAGTAGCCACACTTCCCACCGACTCAGAAGGACTTTTAAAACTCTTACGCCATAAAGAAGGAACTTGGGTGCAGTGGGGGATTTCTTGTCAAATGTTGCAAAAAATGGGAGAGAATTCTCTGGCAATTTTTGAAAACACGGGTTTTGAGCCAGTTCAACAAAATCAGATTGTGGTGGCTTCACAGGTCTATGCCAGCCTCCAAGCAGGTAGTGCGGCGGATATTGTCCTTGCTCATTTTGAACAAAAGGGAAGCGACATTCTCAATGAGTTGCGCGTACTCAATCAATCTGAAAGAGTCGCCATGGCAACTTTCGCTCTTGAGAAGAATCTTGATGTTCTAGAAGCCAAAGATGTCGTCAAGGCAATTAAAGAAGCTTCTTCTGTGGCAAATTTGCCCGAAGGATTTACTCGCCACCCTGGGGATGCAGTCGTATTACAAATTCTGAAAGCATCACAGGGCAAAATCGACCCACAGGAACGGACTAGGCTAATTGCGCGAGGGCTGCGTTTTGCCCATAGCGACAAGGCTCGTGCGGCGATCGAGCGTCTGCTGATGAATATGTCTGCACCCGCCAAGAAAAAAGCCCCGAATTTGCCTAACTTCCGTTATGACTCCGAGGATAGTATTCCGCGTATTTTGCCTGTAGTCGGCACATTACCGATGTCGATTGATACATTTACCGCCGCGCCAAAAATTGAAGAGTTAGCGCCTTTTGGCATGGTGCGCTCATCAGTTGACAGCCTATGGGCGACACTTCCAGGTTGGTTTGTGGTACATGAAGCGACCGATGGTGTGGTGGTGTACTGTAATACCGATACTTTGCAAGCGTCGATTAATCAAGAAGTGCTGAGTTCGATTCGCGATCGCGCTGAAGATATTTTGGTACTGGTAGATCGCGCTCAACAGGATTGGGATGAAAATGGCTATTTTGCGATCGCAGATGAAGATGGGAACCTCAAGTTTGCATGGTTCGAGTCCGCTCCAGAGGTGAAACTCTTAGGCAAAATCACCCTAACTCTACGCCCTAAACGCTTCTTCGACGAAGCCGCATCTCAAGATCGTTGGCAGTTTGAAGAATAAGGAACTTACTCAAAATAATTGCCCCAAAGTATTGCGGCGGGCTACGCTTGCCGCAATACTTTGGGCAATTTTGATAAGTAGCTATGCGTAAGTAACCTTAAAACCCAGAAGCGCAGGTCGCCCG
>JAYUSC010000162.1:0-4700 GCA_043755885.1 Pseudanabaena sp.
CTCTGCTACCTAATATCGAAATTTCTTGCGTGGGTGTGCGATCGCAAAATAAGCAACGTGATATCGCGATCGATCCCAATATTGTCACAGATGATTTGGCTGCGATCGTTAATGATCCTGCGATCGATATTGTCGTTGAGGTAATCGGCGGCATCGAGCCAGCCAAAAGTTTGATATTAAATGCGATCGCTAATGGCAAGCATGTTGTCACCGCGAATAAAGCCGTAATTGCTAGATATGGCAACGAAATTTTTACGGCTGCTAAACAAAAAGGCGTATATGTAATGCTAGAAGCAGCGGCTTGTGGAGGCATTCCCGTAATCCAAGCGCTGAAACAAAGTCTCGGCGGCAATCGGATTAGCGAATTAACGGGGATCGTTAATGGCACAACCAATTATATTTTGAGCCGCATGTATTTTGAGGGCGCAGACTTTGACGCTACTCTTGCTGAAGCACAACAATTAGGCTATGCCGAAGCCGATCCCACCGCCGATGTCGATGGCTATGATGCCGCCGACAAAATGGCAATTTTAGCGAGTCTTGCCTTTGGCGATCGCATTAAACTTGAAGATATTTACCGTGAAGGTATCCGCTCGATTACCAGTGCGGATATTGGCTATGCCAAAGAACTCGGCTTCACGATTAAGCTCCTAGGCATTGCCCGACGTACTGACGGCAAAGATGACAGTAATCTGGAAATTCGCGTACATCCGACCCTAATCCCAATTCAACATCCGCTTGCAAATATTCATGGCGTAACCAATGCTGTGCGGATTGAAGGCGATCCGATCGGTGAAGTTGTATTTTCAGGACCCGGTGCAGGTGCGGGCGCAACGGCAAGCGCCGTAGTTGCCGACATTATCAATGTTGTCGCCGCCTTGAAATCTATGCCCAACCACGTCAATCAATTAATGGGCTGCTCCCACGAGCATTACGCTAAAATTGCCCCAATCGAAAACACGGTAACGCAGTTCTATGCGCGGTTGCTCACCCATGATAAACCTGGGGTGATTGGCGATCTGGGTACTGCGTTTGGCAAGCACTGCGTGAGCTTGAATGCGATTTTGCAAAAAAATACGATCCATGATGGTCTAGCAGAAATTGTGGTAGTAACCCAAAGGGTGAGCGAGTATAACTTCCAACAAGCGATCGCTACCATCCGCGAGTTACCAACCTTACACAGCATTCCCACGGTGCTACGAGTTTTGTGAAAATGTAAAAAAGCAAAGTGCCTGCGACGCGGGCGCTTTGCTTTTTTACATTTTCAGTGGCGCATAAAAACTGTTGTTAATTCTCAGAAGGAAATTTTGGCGCATTCACCGAATTTTTCTTGGCAGGACTCATGAAGCCAGAATTTGCTTTGGAAAATCGTTTGCAAATAAACCAGCGAAGTACCCTCATAAAATCGAGGCTGGAGGAAAGTAAGCGCTTTTTCCCAAACTTACTATATCCAGAGTGTCGAGGAAACCATGGAGTGGGAACCTCGGTAATGTGGTAGCCCAAACCAGCTAAAACTGCCAACAAATATCGATGAGTAATTATATCCATAGGAAGATTAGCAACTAGCTCTCTCGGTACGAGCTTAATCCAGTTCATATCATGAATTTTCAAGCCAAACAGAAGGCGGCAAGCTGTATTTGCTATCTTAGAAGCTAGTTTTTTTCCATCCCCGCGATTTTGTCGCCACCCTGCAACTCCTTGCACTCCCTTATTACAAGCTTCTAATAATATGGGGATATCCAACTCAGGATTAGACTCCAAATCCGCTTGTCCCCAAAGAATCCAATCGGTACTGGTGTTTGCGATCGCAGTTTTCCAAACCGCAGTTACTCCAAGTCGTCGAGGATGCGTAACTACCTTTAAAAAGTCATATTTTTGCTGTAACCCAACTAAAATTTGGGGACTTTGATCGTTACTACCATCATCAATCAGGACTACAGGCAAAGTAAATCCCAGATGTAAAAATGCTTTATCAATTAGATGAAAAAGTCTTTCAAGGTTTCCTTCTTCATTTAGTGCAGGGATGACAATGGTTACAGACCGACTTTCTAAAGGAAGTTGTAGGGGTTGATTAGCTGTAAGCATAGAATATCCTGAAATAAAAATTAGAAGTCTATCAGTGTTTTAGTTTTGCAAGGCTCAATCTATATTATTTATTCATGATTTTTCATGAAATATTTTATAGAATGATATAACATTCTGCGTATTTTAGCTTAGACAGGTTTCTCACACGAGATTCACGTAAGCTTTTAGTTAAATCTCACAACACAGAAACCACTCTGATCCTACCAAAATATCGTTTTAAGTGTTCTACCTATGTCTATTGATCTTTGTGGCAAACAGATCCTTGTAATCTCATCGGTTTATCCCACCACGCCTGATGGTAACCATGGTGCATTTATCCGTGAAACAGTCTTGCAGATGCGATCGCTTGGAATCCGATTTACAATTTTCGCCCCAGCTTACGAAGGTTCACAGACGCATAACTTAGATGGTATTGCAGTTTATCGATTTCGATACTTTTTTAAACGCTTTGAGAATCTAGTTCGCGACGGCGCACCAACAAAACTCCAAAAGCAACCTTTGTATATATTAGTAGCCCTTTTATATATTGTGCTTGGAGCATGGCAACTGTTTTGGCTATGCAAAAAACAAAAACCTGACTTAATCCATGTCAATTGGCCATTTCCCCATGGATTGATGGCTTACCCAGTAAATAAACTACTTGGTATTCCAATGCTTTTTAGCTTTCATGGAGCCGAGCTACTTTTAGCCAAAAAATTTGGTTTTGTCGGGGCAATATTGCGCTGGCAAATACCAATGGCTAAGAGCGTAACTGCTAATTCTTCATTCACACAAGCACTAATCCAAAAGCTATACAGTGGCGAGATTAGTGTCATACCCTATGGTTTAACAATTGAGCCAAAAACTCCCTGCACTAGTAATCCCGAAGAAGACACCAAACTTTTGTTTGTAGGTCGTCTCGATGAACGTAAAGGATTAAAGTATTTACTTGAGGCTTTACCATTAGTTCTTCGCAAATATCCAGTACGTTTACGCATTGTCGGTAAAGGGATCTTGGAACAGGAGATCAAGCAGCAATGCCACGAACTACAGCTAGATAAAGTAATTGATTTCTTGGGGTTTGTCAGCAAAGAAGAGTTAGCAAATGAGTATGCCTCTTGCAATATTTTCGTTTTACCAGCTATTGTAGATAGCAAAGGAGATACTGAGGGCTTAGGGATTGTTATGATTGAAGCATTAGCTCATGAAAAACCAGTAATTGCCAGTGCTGTTGGCGGCATTGTTGATGTTATTAAATCTGGTGTTACAGGAATACTAGTAAATGAGAAAGATCCTGAAGCGCTCTCTCAATCAATTATTGAGCTAATCGCTGATCCTGATCTAGCAAAGGAACTAGGTCAACGAGGACTAAAAGATATTCAAGAGCGTTTTGGATGGTCACGTCTCGTTTTGTTATGGCAGGATGTGTTTACAAAAGCCTTATCAAAAAAATAATTTAGATAATTCCAAAAACTAGATTCTATTCATCTGTGTAAGTGTAAATATGGCAGTCCCTCGTCCCTTGTCACGTCTTCTGTTAGTACTTCTAGTCGTTGTTCCCTTGGGAATTATCGGATTCCTAGCGATTACTATTGTATTACCTGCTTTAAAAAATCCTGAATCTCGCAGCTATTCATCTGACATGGGTTATCCCGCCCAACAACGTAAAGCAGGGAAACCAATTAAGGTGGAAACAGCCGTAGTCAGTCAACAACCTATAGATGATTCCGTCTCAGCATCTGGGGAGTCAGTCGCCTTACAAGAAGTGGAGCTTCAGCCACTAGTGTCGGGATCTGTTGCAAAAGTATATGTACAAGAAGGCGATCGCGTAACTAAAGGTCAACCATTAATCGAGCTAAACAAAGAGATGTTTGAAAACATGGCTGATACAGCTCGTAATAATATTGCGATCTCTGAAGTCGGACTTCAAAGCATAGAACAAGCTGCTCAAGAGCAGATAGCTTCTTTGGAGACAAACGTCCAAAGCCTAAAGGGGCGCGTGGCTATTTTTGATACTAAACTTGCGCAATCAGAAATTCTAGTTAAAGAAGGAGCGCTCTCAAGGTTTCAACTAGCAGATACTGAGGACTTATACCTGATTCGCAAACGCGATCTCTACACAGCCGAGAGAGAACTAGATCGTACTCGAAATGATCTAGCCCGTCAGGCTGAAAGCCTTGAACTCAAGTTAAAAAATGATCGAATTACTTTGCAAAATGCACTCATAAATCTAGAGCGCACTGTAATTTACGCCCCAAATAATGCACTAGTCAGTCAAATAAACATTCATAGTGGCGAGGTAGCTAACTTGAACACAAAGTTGATGACCTTAACTCAAGATATTGTGTTCAAAGCTTATATTGATCAAGCCCGTCTAAATACGGTTAAAGTTGGCAATCAAGCGACAGTCAGATTTGTGGCTTACCCAGGCAAGACTTATACAGGACAGGTGATTCGACTAAATCCCACAGTTGAAACAAATCCTACCCAAGGCAAAGCTGGAGCCAACCGACAATTTACTTACTCGGTTTGGATTAGAGTCCAAAATTTGGAAATGGCTCCAGGTTTACAGGGATACGTCCAGTTTGATCAAGGCAGAAAGAGTATGGTGATCCCCGAAAGTGCGGTGGTTCACC
>JAYUSC010000163.1:0-4700 GCA_043755885.1 Pseudanabaena sp.
GTTGCGGGGGCGGATGTTGGGTTGCTATCAGCAGGTGTTGGCGGATGGGGCGTTGGAGGATGATCGCAGTGCGGAGCGATCGAAGTTGCGGTTGACGGGTTTGGTGGTGCGACGGGATGGGCGGTTGATTTCTTATAATCCGATCTATGGGGCGGTGTTTAATAATGTTTGGGTGGAGGGACAGTTAGCGGATTTGCGTCCAGAGTTTTATGGTTCGGCGTTTCGGGAATGGCAGGGGGCAGAGATCAAAGACGGCTTCTTGTTGAGGGGGGAGGCGCTAAGGAATGCGGATGAGTGGGCGCGGGGTAAGAGGTTGAGTGATGCTGATGAGGATTTTTTGCGGGAAAGTCGGGAAATGGAGGCAATCGAGAGCAATCTCAAATTGGAGGCAGAACAACAAGCAAGAGAGATAGCCGAAGAAAAAGCAATAATTTTGGGAGAAGCGAAATTAAAAGCTGATCGGAGGGTTTTCTTTGGTTCAGGTGTTTTGGCGGTGACGCTTTTGACGGCTCTTGTTGCAGGCTTTTCGGCGGGGCAGTCTTTGAATGAGGCAAATGTGAAGGTTGCAGATACTCAGAAAGATGCGCTGGCTAAGTCGCAAAAGGCGGATAAAGATGTGCGATCGGCGAAAACTGAGGCTGACAAGATTAAGGAACAGGCGGATGAGATTAAGGCACAGGCGGCAAAAGCTGATGTAGAGTCGAAACAAAATATCAAGGAAGCTTTGACTAAGAAAGAAGAGGCAGATCGAAAAGTTGAAGAAGCCAAAAAAAATCTGGAATCGGCTCAGTCTGAGTTAGAAAATGTATCGCAAGAATCACAGGAAAAGGTGGCGGCGGCACAGGCGAAAATTGTGGATGCGGAAGGGAAGGTGAAGGTTGCTTTAGCCGAGCAATCAAAGGCGGCTGTGGCGGTGAAGGAAGCAACCGATAACATTAAAATTGCTGATGTACGGCTAAAAAGTCTGGATGCTAAGGGTGACTTTCAGGGAGATCAAGTATTTGATGCTTTGCTCAAGGCGGTTAGCGCAGGACGGCAACTCAAATCATTAGATCCTGAGATCGCCAAAAAAGACAAGACAAATACACAAGTGCTAGTGACGGCTAATTTATCGCGGTTTGTCTATGGAGTTCAAGAAAAAAATCGAATTGATAATAGTTATCTTGTCGCCTTTAGTCCAGATGGCAAGACGATTGCCACTGGAAGTGGGGACAACACCGTCAAATTGTGGAATCTGGAAGGCAAAGAACTCCAATCCTTCAAAGGGCATAGCTCTATTGTCAATAGCATTGCCTTTAGTCCCGATGGCAAGACGATCGCCTCTGGCAGTTCCGTCACCGTCAAATTGTGGAATCTGGAAGGCAAAGAACTCCAATCCTTCAAAGGGCATAGCTCTAGTGTCTGGAGTGTTGCCTTTAGTCCCGATGGCAAGACGATCGCCTCTGGCAGTGACGACAACACCGTCAAATTGTGGAATCTGGAAGGCAAAGAACTCCAATCCTTCAAAGGGCATAGCGATCATGTTTGGAGCGTTGCCTTTAGTCCCGATGGCAAGACGATTGCCACTGGAAGTGGGGACAAAACCGTCAAATTGTGGAATCTCGATGGTAAAGAAATCCAATCCTTGAAAGGGCATAGCGCTAGTGTCAGTAGCGTCGCCTTTAGTCCCGATGGCAAGACGATCGCCACTGGCAGTTACGACAAAACCGTCAAATTGTGGAATCTGGAAGGCAAAGAACTCCAATCCTTCAAAGGGCATAGCTCTAGTGTCAATAGCATTGCCTTTAGTCCCGATGGCAAAACCATCGCCACTGGCAGTTCCGACAAAACCGTCAAATTGTGGAACTTAAATCTCGATGATCTGATGGCAAAGGGTTGCGCGTGGCTCCACGACTATCTTGTTAATAATCCCAACGCCAGTGATGAGGACAGACAGATGTGTGGCATCGCTCCAAGGCAAAAGTAAAAAGGTAAAAGGAAAAAATTTGTAGGGGTTTTGCAATTGCGCCACCATTCCCCAACACCCCACATAAACCTCCATTCGCAAATGCAGAACCCTCTTCGCCTTCATCGATCGCTTGTCCCTGCGTTGTCAGGTGTTGGGCAAAGCATTCCCAAACCAAGGGAACCTAAGAATTTAGAAATTGTCGCGGGAATGCTATGCCCCTACAGATGTTATTCGGTCTTTCTCTTTGACATTGTACAAACCTCGTCATCTTTGAGAATTGATTGTAGTATTTCTGGAGTTAAACCTCTCTTTTCGGCTCTATCGGCAATCTCTTCCATCATTTTACTAAGAGACTTACTAGCCAAATCGGATTGAAGAACCTTACTCATCCCCACAAAACTCCGCACCTCCTCATTCGCCAAAAATCCGCCGTAATTCGCATTCCCTGAATACAAGCCCTACCGCCCATAATTTGCGAATTGAACGTAATGCGATCGAGTGGCTTTTGCATAAATTTATAATTCAAACTAAGTTTATTGTAGTATTTTTGGAGCTAAAATTAAAACCGAGATTATGATCAATCCCTACGTCAAAAAAGTTAAGCCCCTTGAAAACTATTGCTTAATGCTCTGGTTTGAAAATGGCGAACAAAAAATTTTTGATTTGAATCCATACCTCAACAAAGGTGTATTTAATCAACTAAAAAACACCTCGCTATTTTCCTCCGTAAAAGTTGTTGCTGGCTCAGTGGAATGGTCAAATGAAATAGACCTTAGTTACGATACCCTTTATCTAGAAGGAGTAGCAACAAATCTAGTCGAGGAACTCCACGCCGATAAGGAAAAAGTAAAAAGGTAAAAGGAAAAAATTTGTAGGGGTTTTGCATTTGTGCCACCATTCCCAAACACCCCATATAAATTTCCATTTGCAAATGCAGAACCCTCTTCGCTTTCACCGATCGCTTGTCCCTACGTTGTCAGGTGTTGGGCATAGCATTCCCAAAACAAGGGAACCTGAGAATTTAAAAATTGTTGCGGGAATGCTATGCCCCTACGCATGTTTACTAATCTCAACACTAGAGATAAAGATATAATCGATATAACGATCGCATTGATTAACCTATGCCTATCACCCTCCAACCCGAACAAGAGCAATTCATTCAAACCCAACTTGCTACAGGACGCTACACCAACGCCACTGAAGTAATCGCCGAAGCCTTGCAACTTCTAGAAAAACGCAACCACTACGATCGCTGGGTCGAAGAACTCCGCAACAAAATCGACATCGCTGCCGCAGAATGCGATCGCGGTGAAAGGCTTGATGGCGAAACAGCTATTAAACAGCTAAGAGCCAGACTTCACGAAAAACGCGAAGCTTAATGCCCCATGCCTCAATACACCATATCCCCCACAGCCATCCGCGACGTTGAAGACATCATCGACTATCGCATCATTGATGAAGACATAGAAATTATGCGAGTAATTCGAGGCGATCGGAATCTAGAAGCCATATTTGAGGAAAAATTGTAAACTCTTCTCGAACCAGAGCAAATTATCAGGAGTGATTCATGGCAATTTGGATTATGACATCGTATATGGTGCTATAGTAGTGTCATGACAGTCATATCTTCGTTTCCCATTGTCATTGATACCAACGTCCTGTTTGAAGGCTTAACAAAACAAGGCGGCGCTTCGGGACTCATTATTGATGCATGGCTAGCAGGATTACTTGAAGTCTGTGTTTCCAATGCCCTCGCCTATGAATACGAAGATGTCCTCTCTCGTAAAATCTCCAAACCTCGTTGGCAAAAGCTTCAGCCTGTACTTGGGACATTACTTAACCAAAGTCGATTTACGATCATTTATTACTCTTGGCGACCAGCCTCCCCAGACGCAGGAGACGATCTCGTAATTGACTGTGCCATGAACGCAAGTGCAACAGTCATCACTTCAAATTTGCGTGACTTTCAAAATGCAAAGGAATCTCTGGGCTTACAAGTAATGACACCAGCACAACTAATTATCAAACTAGCATCAAAAGGAACTGAACCATGAGCCGATTAACCCTACGCTTACCAGATACATTACACCACCAACTAATCCATTTAGCAGAGAGCGAAGGAGTCTCCCTCAATCAATACATTGTCTATGCCCTAACCCGTCAATCTTCCACAAATTATATCGTTCAACCAATTTCCAAACAAGAAACTAACCAACAACAATCAGACTTCAATAACCTTTCGCAAAAGCTAGGAAAGGTATCTCCCACTGAAATAGAAATAGGATTATCAGAGCGAGAAACCGTTCAACCAGAAAAAGAACTAACCCCTGAAATCATCGCCCAATTTCAGCAACGACTCCAAAGCAAGGAAAAAGTAAAAAGGTAATAGGAGTGACTCATGGCAACCTTAACCATTCGCCTACCAGATGACAAACATATCACTGATGTTACGTGGAACGTAGCTCATGAATCTCTTGCTGGGTAACCAAGCAGGGCAACCACGGGGGGATTGCCCCTACCCCAAAATTTAGAGGTTATCGTAGGGGCTGTGCCCCCGTGCCAGCCCCCAACCTATGCTATTACAGGAATTCCTTCCACGTAAGGTCAGATATCAGACTAAAAAAACTCAAAGAAGGCTTAAAACTTCTGGATAGATTAGATGCACTGAGCGAATAAAATCAAACTCAGTCACATATCATAAATTCATTAATCTACAAGAAAGAAACCATGCCCCAACTTATCCCCACCGAAC
>JAYUSC010000164.1:0-4690 GCA_043755885.1 Pseudanabaena sp.
TGACCACGAAAAGTTGTCATTATCGCTACAGCCATGCATGTTACTAACACAACATTAACTACAACCCATAGAAGCGATCGCCCTTTTAAAAATTTTGAAGCAGAAGATTGACTCTGACCATTCCACAGAACTAGCCACTGTAAAACGCCTAATGTGGTTCCTGCTAAGACTAGCCATAGTGAATTAACTGCTAATAGTGGGATGCGATCGATGATATTACTTTCTGCAAAAGAACCATCAGTATTGAGCACAAAGCCAAATTGAGCAGTATAGGCGAGACTTGTCGCGGCAAAACCAACCCAAGTCCAACCAAAGGTACTCGCTAAAATCCACCATGCGGGAGATTTCAGAAATCGTCGTAAGACCAGATATTGCATCAATCCCACAAATAGACCTACCACAATCGCGCCACTGACAATACCAGTTGATACAGAACAATTAAGGTTACCAAAGCCTGTATCGCAAATGTGGATATCCATCAGGCGATCGCTAAGGTAATGAACTCCCACCAAACAAGCCGCAATCCCAAATATATTGCCGATCGCCACTCCAACTAGCGTAGTTAGTACCCATCGCCACCATAGACCGACAGCAGATAAAGTGCGTTGTTTTTGCATTATGTATTTCAATCTCGCATGGCAAGAGAACTCGAAGTTTGCGATCGCAGCATTAAATTTCTAGACTAGCTCTTCTGTGACAATCCTACGCAAAATCTCGGCGACTGTAGCAGCCATTCTCGCATCAATTTCTAAAGCTTCGCGTACAGGATCTTTAAGATTAAGGACAGCACGTAAAGTCATATTCACCGATCGCAGCTTTGGTAGCGGTAAATCATGGGATTTGGCAAGGCGATCAACAAACTGAATACAAGCGGTGTAGGTCAGCTCAGTCTGTTTACGTTGATCGCTGTATCCAAAACCCATCTTGGAGATCACCACAGGTTTGTCAATAAAATATGACAATCCTAGAGCCACGATCGCTGCATCTACATATCTCGCCGTATCTTGTCCCATCGCACTGATCAAAGTACTTAAACTATGCCACTGAGCGGGTAAGCGATTTGCCGGGGCTAGATGACGATGCCAAGCAATTTGAGAAACAATTCTTGTTAAGTCATAGGCGGAGATCAAATTGTCACCCCGATGTTGATCTTTCACGCCATTAATTACATTTGTGCCAGCGGGATCGCGCAAAAGCGGCTGTTCAATGTAAGGAGCTTCGCCGTAACGTCCTAAAAAAGATAGCTTTTGATTGCCTGTGATTTTTTTGAGCCAATCCTGTAGCACTAGAGGCGTAGTAAATTGTTTAAACATAGCTGACAGGCCATTGGAGGTCATGCCATTAGATTCATCATAAGCACAAATGCGCTGAGCCATTTCGGCGAATGTACGTGGTATTTTGTTTCCCTTGCTATCAGCGATCGTACAATTAGCGATCGCCTGATTTGGTTGCACTTGATTGGCTTCGCAAATGGTATAGAGCAATGGTAATATTTTTGTGGAACTCCAAAACTGAACATTGCTTAAAGCATTGCGCCCAATCCAGCGAGTTAACATTTGTCCATTAACAACACTCCCAATACAGATACAAGCCTGTTGAATACTGCTATGGAGAAATTCTAAGCCGACGTTTTCAATATTGGGAATTGCGCCGATCGCAGGATAAGGGCGAAATCTCACCCGCATCTGACTACCAGTCAGCATCGCAACTTCACCATAAGAAACCACATTTATCCCATCTGGCAGACTGGCGAGGCGATCAGCATAGACGGGAATATGGTTTAACAGTGGTGATGGCAAAAAATTGCGATTTGGCAAACTTTTTTTGGAACCTACGATACTGCCATTAATTCCGCGATCAAGAAATCCCAGATAATTAGAATCGGCTTGCCCCATATTTACGAAAATACGCTGAGCGTTCGTAAATTTTGGGAACACGCGATCGCCGTCACCAATAATTTTGAGCAAGTGTCTAACTACCGCAGGGATTTGTAATAGGTTATTTGTGAACACTTGCGAGTTAGCATCTAAAATCGTATCGATACTGAGAGCATTGGCAAACTGCACAAAAGCAGTTTCTGATAATTTGCCATAGATGCCATCCACTTCGCCGTCATATAGCCCTAACTGCTGCAAATATGTCTGCGCCTTGGTTAGTTCCTCAAACGAAAGCTTTACCTCTACGACTGCCATGAAATCCCTCTATAAAAAAGCCTTAGTCTAATATTCTATCGATAATCTAAGCGATTGTGATGTATTCCACGTCTCACTAGCCATAAAACCCCAAATTATTGTGGCGGGCTTTGCCCGCCGCGATAAGTGGATGATCATAATTAATTACAGACCCAAACCCGTAAGGTTCCGCCCCTGCGGGGCGGAACCTTACGGGTTTGGGTAATTTATGCTGTTTTGCCAAAATTGCCCATGCCCAAATACAACTCGGCAACTTCGGGGTCGTTCAATAAATCAGCGCCCTTACCCGTAAACTCATCTTTGCCCAAATGCATCACATAACCGCGATCAGCGATCGCAAGAGCCTTACGCGCATTCTGCTCTACCAAAACAATCGAAGTCCCTGTTTGATTAATTTGTTGAATCAAATTAAAAATATCCTGAACCAAAATCGGTGACAGAGCTGCCGACGGCTCATCTAAAATCAATAATTTCGGCTCTAGCATCAGCGCCCGTCCCATTGCGAGCATTTGCCGCTCCCCGCCTGATAATGTGCCGGCTCTCTGATTGCGCCGTTTAGCAAGTACAGGGAAAGTCTCGTAAATCTTATTTTTAACTGCCACAATATTTCCTTCGCGCGTATAGGCTCCCATATCGAGATTGTCAGACACGCTAAGCGATGGGAATACATTGGCAACTTGCGGTACATAGCTAATCCCCTGTCGCACGATTTGTTCGGGTTTAAGTCCGATCAAATTGCGATCGCCAAATAATATTTCCCCCGATCGCACTGGCACTAAACCAAAAATCGCTTTGGCTAAGGTTGATTTCCCTGCCCCATTAGAGCCAATTACGGTGATAAGTTCACCTTCGTACAATGACAAATTCGCCCCTTGCAAAATATCTACCCCATCCACATATCCCGCCACAACATTGCGGGCTTCAAGAATAAGTTGACTGGAAATTTGTCTTTCAGGACGATCAGTTGGTTCAGCAGATTGACTAGCGTTCATATTTGGGTTTATAGCCTTACTTGAAATAAGCATATACAGTGCGAGGGGTTTATAGCAATGGTCAAGAAGCTTCGCGGCTCTACATCGCGGAAATAACCACGCGAAAGCCGATGTCATTGTAGCGATCGCTTTGCCAATGCCATTCACGACTGGCTGACCGACATAGCTTCGCCTCATTGCTCCATGAGCCGCCCCTACGCACGCGCCGACTGGTATAGCCATCAAGCACCCATGCCGATCCATCAGCAGGTGCACCATTAAAATTATCGTGCCAAACATCCTCGCACCATTCCCAAATACCACCATGCATTTCGGATAGTCCCCAAGGATTTGGTACTTTCGCTCCGACAGGATGCGATCGCTTATTGGCGTTATCCGCAAACCATGCATAATCTGCGAGTTCCGTGGGACTATCACCAAAATGGTAAGCCGTATTTGTCCCAGCACGACAAGCATATTCCCATTCCGATTCGCTCGGTAAGCGATAGAGATGCTGGGTTTTTGCGGCTAATTTTTGACAAAAATCTTGAGCTTCTAACCAAGAGATATTTTCCACAGGTGCTTGCAGATTTTCGCGAAATATGGCGGGATTGCTACCCATAATCGCCACCCATTGCTCTTGGGTAACCACAAATTTAGCCATGTAAAAAGCAGGGACATTTATCTCCGATATGGGCGATTCATTTTCACGTCTACCAGTTTCATTCGTTGGCGAACCTAGCGCAAATTTTCCTGAAGGAATCCGCACCATCTCCAGATGGACACCATTGCCCAAATGATCACGAAAGGCTTTGTCACCTCTTTTGATCGGATCGCGGGGCGGCTCAGGGACTGGTGGCGATTCGGCAATGATGATCGGGGCGGGTTGAGGTTTGAGTTTTTCGAGGAATATCGCCAAGGTAAAACCTGCGATCGCAGAACTAGTGCTAATAAATAATTGACGGCGATTAATCTTAATTGGTATTTTTGCAAGAGATTTCGCCCATGATCTTGCGATCGGTAGAGCCTTAACCGTAGAAACTTCTGAAGTCTTTTTTGCTTCTGGAGCCGTAAAGTCATTAACGATTCGGCTAAACTCTTCTAGATATTCATAACCTTCTAGATATTCGCGTACCAGATAGCAATTATCTTCTTCTATAAAAAAAGCTTGTACTTTTGGGGATAGCGTATAGTTTTGTCCGATTTCATAAATCTTGGTTGCGATCGCATGATGATCTAGATCATCTTTTTCGGAAATCTGCCAGAAATAAATCACACACAAAGGCTTGGTTGCGATCGGCATCTCTAAATTTTCAGCTAGATAAACCGTCAATATGATCGCAGCAACTTGTTTAATACCAATGGTTTGACTGATGCGATAGCGCTTATTGAGAATATTGTCTAAATCCATTGATGTCTAGGGTCGTTAATATAGCGATCGCTACTTAACATTAAAGCCCAAAAAGCAAACGGCGACGCTTTGCGTCGCCGTTTACTAAAACTCAAAGTAGAGTTGCGGCGCGAAGC
>JAYUSC010000165.1:0-2031 GCA_043755885.1 Pseudanabaena sp.
TGATTATTCACTTTGTAATTCCTGTTCTTTGGGTGGGAAGGAAGTATCAATTCACAAAAGTGTTATCTCATTTTTGTGAATTAAAATCCAACCCAGCAATGGTTTTAGAGGCACAAAATGGATATGCTATTTTGTGCCTTGGTATAATACGGCTGGCAACAGATGTATAATATACAGAGTGGGTATACGCTGAGATATACGTTTAAATATACATAGTAAATCGTTGATGGGAAAACATTCTGACGAACCAAAAGAACGTGCCGAACTTGTAAAGCTTGCTGCCAAGATGCTAGATGAGCCTCTGCAACTTAGATTGCTAAGCGATCGCGTTTATGAGTTACTTGCTGAAAATTTACGTCAACAAAAAGAACGCCTTGGTAGAAATTATGAGGGAAGGCTATGACTAATACCAGTAAATTCGCAAGGGCTGAGTCATATGTTACGACCAATCATTTTTATGTAGAAATGTTGCCAACTGCGACAATTGTGGCAGGTTTTACGGAATGTTCTGGATTAAGCGCCAAGGTGGAAGCAGACACTTTTTCTGAAGGGGGCGTTAATGATCAACAACGCATATTACTCAAACAGACTTCTTTTACGGAAGTAACCCTTAAACATGGTGT
The DNA here is from genome assembly GCA_043755885.1 of Pseudanabaena sp. GTDB lineage: Bacteria > Cyanobacteriota > Cyanobacteriia > Pseudanabaenales > Pseudanabaenaceae > Pseudanabaena. Next base: position 624 of record JAYUSC010000165.1, read on the forward strand.
CACTAATGACTTAAGTTTCTGGAAATGGTTTACCGCTACAACTAACCGCAGAAGAAATATCCGAATTCTACTTTTTAATCAAGCGGGTGATATAAGGCAATGCTGGACATTGATCGGGGCTGTTCCTGTGGGTTGGTCAGCGCCATCACTTCAGGCGGATGGTAATGCTGTGGCTGTTGAAGAGTTGAAGCTAGCTTTTGAAGGTTTAACTGTAGCTTTTGAAGGTGGCGGGATTGCGACTGTTGTTGCAAGAGATTCATCTGGTTCTTTCCCTAGTTCTTAAGCCGTGACTGAAAATACGACAACTACTTTTGATGCTAATGATGATTTACCTGATGATGTTCCATTAGGTAATCATTCTCCTTTGCTTGTACCGAGATCACTTGGGCAGTCATTTTTACAACCGAAATTCATTTATCCTCTAGGAGCCGTGTCATTATTTAATCCTGATAATCTGGCTGCTAGTGATGATTTTGGTGCTGTTGATAATTCCCTTACAGATTCTCCTTTTTTCGATCAACCTTTACAGTCAGCGCCACTATCTACGGCTGATGGTCAGACATCAAGTTCACCAAACATCCAATCTAAGTCTCTCTCTGCCAACAACTATCTTCAACGGAAGCCACAGCCTAAGCAATCTGCAAATATCTCTACAAGCAACACATCTATTCAAAATATTCAAAGAGAAAGTTTACCTGATTCAGATATTACGAAATCTCCTCAAGCTGTACAAAGCCAAGCTGATATTTCTAATGTTGTGCAGGGCGATCGCAATATTCAACGAGAACCTTTAACTGATATACAGAGCCAAGTTGATATTTCTAATATTGTGAAAGGCGATCGCAATATTCAACGAGAAACTGTAACAAATGTAGAATCTCCTCAAGCTGATGTGTCTAATGTTGAGCAAGGCGATCTCAATATTCAACGAGAAACTGTAACAAATGTAGAATCTACTCAAGCTGATATTTCTACTGTTGTGGAAGGCGATCGCAATATTCAGCGCGAAAGTTTAACTGATTCTGATATTTCTGATGTTGTGCAGGGCGATCGCAATATTCAGCGCGAAAGTTTAACTGATTCTGATATTTCTGATGTTGTGCAGGACGATCACAATATTCAGCGCGAAAGTTTAACTGATTCTGATATTTCTGATGTTGTGCAGGGCGATCACAATATTCAGCGCGAACCTTTAACTGATATACAGAGCCAAGCTGATATTTCTGATGTTGTACAAGGCGATCGCAATATTCAGCGTGAAACTGTAACAGATGTAGAATCTTCTCAAACTGATGTGTCTAATGCTGAGCAAGGCGATCGCAATATTCAACGAGAAACTGTAACAAATGTAGAATCTCCTCAAGCTGATATTTCTACTGTTGTGGAAGGCGATCGCAATATTCAACGA